>JASEGY010000110.1 GCA_030019105.1 bacterium
ATGAATGGCTCAATTTATCTGAGCAAAAGTGGCTCAATTTATCTGAGCGCTATAGTATTATGGGAAGTTGGAAGAAAAATCAATTTCAGGAAAGGAGATTTTAACTATGGAAAAGGGAAAGAAAAAAACTGCAACCAAGGCGGTCGAGAAAGGGAAGAAAAAGACCACAGACAAAGCAATTGAGAAGGAGAAAGCAAAGGAAGAGGCTACAACCAAGGCGGTCGAGGAGAAGGAGGCAAAGCAAGACTCCAACACTGAGGCAAAAAAGCCAGAAGCAGAGAAGCCGGAAGCAAATAAGCCAAAGGCAGCAGAGGAGGCAAAGCAAGACTCCAGCACTGAGGCAAAAAAGCCAGAAGCAGAGGAACTTCCTTCTCTAAAGAAGGCGGTTGAGCAGGCGAAGCTGAATCTAGAGAAAGCTGAGACAGAAGCAAATGGGATTCAGCAAAAGGCTCAAGAACTGATTACCGAGGCGAAGAATTCTTACCGGGAAGCCCTGGTGCCTTACCGGGAGGCTTGTAAGAAGGCTGGTGCGGAATGCGAGTTCTCAGGTGGGCGGCTTGCCAATGTGAGTGAGAGAGTCGCCTTCATGGTAGAAAAAGTTGATGACGGCATAAAGGTAGCTGTCAAAGGGAGACCGGAAACTGAAGAGGTCATCGCTGCAGAAGCCCTCAATCAGTCTACAACTCGAGCGGCGTACAACTATACTGAAAAGTTCCTTGGACCCAAAAAGGAGATTGGCAACAAGAGCGGCGGCCTCTCCAACCACCTCCGAGCACTCTGGAAGTAACACGATTTGATTCCAGAACCTCTGAGATAACCCCTCCACCGAGAGGGGTTATTCTCGTCTGAAAGAGCAATTCTAATTTTGAAACGCTCAACATGTGTGTGGAGAGGGAGAACGAGTGATCGTTGGTTCAAAGCCGGGATGATTGCTTTGTATTCTCCTCCTTCTCTTTTCTTACACCTCATCCTTCAATCTCTCTATCTCAGCGGCTAAAGCCGCCTTTCCTTCCGGAGCGCTGACATCAGCGGTGAAATCGCTGTTTAATAGCTTCACCTCGGCTAAGCTGTTCTCAAATTCGGCCAGGGCATAGTAATTCTGAGCAAGCAGTAAATGCAGGTCACCTGAATCCAGGGTGGAGTCATAAGGAAAGCTCCAGTCTGGACTGGCTTCTAACACCTCTTCTGCCTTGTCCGCAGAGTCCTTATACTGGTTCTGGGCGTTGTAGACAAAGGCCAGCCCGGCTTTTGCCTCCATGTCTTGAGAGTAAAGGCTTAGACACTGGTTAAAGTTTGTCACTGCTGCAGAAAGTCCGTTGGATTTGGCATTGGCCCAGCCAAGGCCATTATATGCCTCGGTACAGGCTGAATCTTTATCAACAGCCTGGTTGAAAGCCTCCAGTGCTCTTTCGTAGTCCCCTTCCTGATAGGCATCCCACCCTTCGTTAGTAAACTCCTCAGCCGTTTTTTGAGGCTCTGTCCCTTTGTCACCACAACCAGCAAGCACACTGATGATAATGGCAAGGGCTATAACCGGCCTTAAGATGCCCCCTATTATCCGCATATTCCACCTCCTATTTGATCAGTAGCATCTTTTTGGTCAGATGATTCTTGCCTGCGACCACCTGATATAGATAAACTCCATTGGCTACGGTTCTGTCTCTCTCGTCTTTTCCATCCCAAGTGACAGTATGGTAACCGGCTCTCACCTCTCCTTCCAAAAGCGTTTTCACAAGCTGTCCGCTCAGGTTATAGACCCGGATGCTCACCCTGGTTGAGGCAGGCAATTGATAAGCTATGCTGGTGCTCTGGGTAAAGGGATTGGGATAGTTCTGGAAGAGGGTAAAAGATTGAGGGAGCACATAGCCGGGGTCATATCTTAATTGATATGTGCCCAACTCCGTCACCTCGGCCCTGACTATGTTCTTTTCAGGCCAAACCTCACTTTCCACCGGCTTCCACTCAACGCCGTTATGCTGATAGATCCTCAGCTTTGTCTCATCAAGGTTTCCGATCTCATCTTCGGTATAGGCAAACTCTAAGATCAACCACCTATTGAAGGGCATCTCAGGCCCGAATCGGTAAGCAGTTCCCACAGGGACAGGGCCTTCTGTGCCTGCAGATTTGGCCGGACTTCCATGGGGTTCTTCCGATGAAAAGACAGTAAAGTAGGTTTCCTGATTCAAAGCGTCCGGAGGCACATGCAGGGTTACCTTTCTGTCCGGGCTGGCCATGCTTCCGCCTGCAGGGGTAAGTAACTGGGCATGGAAAGTTCTGGCCGCTGTTGTGTCCCTGCCGGTGGCTGCGCTCACCGCATAAACAGTAATGACCGATGTTCCGCTGCCGGTAAGCTCATAGTCTCCCTTGTAGGTCTGCAGGGCGATCTCGGTCAGGGCTACCGAATCCGAAGTGGCGCTGCCTGTCTGAAGACTCATCGTCGGAGGGGAGGAAAGCAGGAGGTTTGAATTGACATACAAGTCCAGGTACTTTGTGAGCACAGGATTTTGCAGGACTGAGACAGCTAAGATTATGTCCGGTTCAACCATAATCGTCACCCTGGCAGGATCACTATTTTCCTGTCCATCATTGATAACCAACTCAAAGGTGTAGGTATCAGCCTCGGCTGGGATAAAAGTTGGCTGAACAGCTGTGGAATCGGACAGGATTACTTCATGACCAGCGGTCTGGGACCAGGTATAGGTCAAGGTGTCGCCATCCAGGTCAGAGCTTCCACTTCCATCCAGGGTGACCAGGGTATTTTTGGCAACTGTCACGTCAAAACCGGCATTAGCCACCGGCGGCCGATTAACCTCGTCAACAGTGATGGTAACCCTCTCCTCTTTAGTGCAGGCCCCATCAGAGACCTTGAAGGTCACCTCATAGCTTCCTGAATTATCATAGCCCGGCATCCAGTTAAAGGCGGCCGTCTCATTTCCATTATCAATGAAGGCAGCCCCTTCCGGCAGTGTTTCGGCGCTAAAGATTACGGAATCATTGTCGGGATCAGAGGCAGTAAGGTTGATAGTCAATAAACTATTTTCATTAACAGAACGATCACCAATTTCGGCCGGCACAGGACACCTGTTGACATTATTGACAGCAATCGTCCAGGCTTGAGAAGCGCTTAGACTGCCGTCGCTTACGACTAAAAGAACTTGATGAAGACCTGAATCTTCATAGGTTGGAAAGCAGGTATAAGAATTAGTGGTGGAAACCTCTGTCCCGTCCAGCTTCCAACTATAACTTAATAAGTCATCATCCGGATCAACGGCAGTTACAGTAAAGGTTAAAGAATTGCCTTCATTTATCGCCGGATTGGGAGCCACAGGACTAAAGCTTTCTATCACAGGCGGGTCATCACTAACCGGATTGATAATAATGGTTACATCGGTCTTCCGGGCTTGCCCTCCATCTTTGTCAGTTAAGATAAGGGTAATATCATCCCGGCCGAACTTATCAGGAAGTGGAGTAATGGTTAAGGTCTTATCCGCTATACCGGCCAGGAACATCCCGGTATCCACACTGTCAGGCGCTATGCTCCAACTAAGATCAGCCCCGCTATTCTCAACGTCGGATTCATAAGGAGTCAGGTCGAAGTCTTTTGAAATATCCTCAGTTAAGGAAAAAGTATCGCCTGAAGAATCGATCGCCGGAGGATTATTCAAAACAGTGACCATGTCTAACTCCTCCAGCCAGCCGCTTGAAAGGCCGCTGCTGTTAGTATATCTTACCCTGAAATCATACTGGCCTAATTCAGCAGTTAAGAATGGAGCAAATGTGACTTCCCAGCGGTCAATGGCAAAGGCTTCATTTTCAAACGCTGTCCAATCCCCGGTTGGAGATTTATATTCTATCTCACAACTTAGCTCCGACTCCAGGGCTTCTGAATCAGCCCCATTGGAACTAATTAAAAGAGAATTGGTTCTAAAGACCTCTAAAGAGGACGAGGATAGGTCTACTGCCTGAGGTGGACTCTTGGGCGTAGTTCCACTGGCGGTATTGGAGAGCGCTGAAGAATTAAGCTCCTCATCAAAGGCCTTTATGGCAAAGTAGTAAGTACTGCCAGGCATTAAGCCGGAGACAGCAAACTCTTGCAAAGTACCTGCTATTTCAGGGTTCGGCTCTCCTTCACACATATCAGCTTGATTCCAGTTATCTTCAGTAATTATCGAAGTGGAATAACGGATATCATAAGACGAGGCCGTGCCGGAATCGCCATCATCTCCGGGCGCAGTCCAGGTAAGGGTTATGGCTGTAGGGGTAGAATCACTGGCAGCAAGATCAGTAATGGTATCCGGAGAAGTCGTATCTAAGGTCTTTTGATAAGCCGGGGCTCTGGTTTCATCGGTTATTCCGTCGCCATCGTTATCTAATGACATGGTGTAATCCGGAGCAGCAGGATTTATATTTAACGTAGTCTTAGCTCCAACATCAGTTGGGACATCTTCGTAGCTCACCACTTCTAAAGAGCCATCCGGTTTTGGCATTATTCTGTTAAAATCAAATGTGCCAGAATCTGTGCCTGTTGTTTCAACAGTATATGTAAGATCAGCAGGGACATAAAAAACCTTCATCTCTTCTATAATCTCCACCTCTGCCCCAGGGATCTCATTTATGATCTGAGAATTTAGATAACCTACTTTTCTTCCATCCTGATTGGTGATCAAAACATCAACCGGTGAGTGGAAAGACAACCTGCACAGATTATTTTGGGTTGATTTTTCTATAATGGACTCGTAAAGGTCTTCAAAGTAAGAATACAGTAAGTTATTTAACTCTTCACTTCCTACAGGCACAGGATAGAAAGCGGAAGCAAAGTTATAGGAATAACAAGGATCAGGAGTAAAGGCAGATAATTGGGGATCGTTTGGTATAGTGAAGGTGACTTGAGGGATATGTCCGTAGTTTTTTACATAAGTCTCGTATTCGCTTATTGGATATTCAGGATCATAAATGTAAGCAATTTTTGTTTCCCCCAACTCTAATATCTTATAAATAACCACTGCATGGCCTGTGCCTTCGAATTCTCCACTTTCTGCTGATACTTGACGCATAACAAGGACAATAGGCTTTTCGTCTTCAATACTATCTTTCACCGTTTCCCATGTATCTCTTATAACTTTTGGTAAGCCACCAGGCTGAGATTCTTTTAAATAATTCCTATATGTGCAACCAAAATACGAATTGTTCTCCGTATGATGTTGTTTTATACTTAGCTTTGCAGCTTCATCATTAAAGTCCATCGCATAAGTAGCAATGCCCCTTAAGTCTTCAGGTTTATAATCTTCGCTTTCCTTATACAAAATGGCTGTTGAAGACATCCCCGTGCAATGTCCGATTGGCCAATAAATTTTTATATCTTGCACCGCCTCCGGAATAATCATCATCCAAAGAGGTTTCCCAGTTACCCCAATCCAATCTTGAAAAAAGTCCACTACGATTTTAATCCATTCCATCCAATCCAGTGCCCAATTTTCAAAGGAATAGGCATCGATCATATAATTCCAGTCCACATAAGAGATTTTAACCTTTTGACTCTTGGTGTTATCTCCTGGATTAACTTCCTCCTGACCGGCTGCCGTTGTTGCAGCAAAAACGACACAATCAGCAAGCTCTGAAGTTGACAGGTCTTTAATAATAGCCTCTTTGGTTTCTCCCGGACTTAAAGAGCCAAGAGATAAACTCCCTATTACTTGGCTTTGCTGCGTTACATTATCTTCCTTAACAAATTCCACTACAACAGCATCGGCCACTCCCGGGCCGTTATTTCTGACTACGGCCTTAATGGATATTTGCTTTGCTCGATAGGGTGAAGTGTTATTGAAGAATTCTATGCCGCTTACGGCCAGGTCCGGCTTTGTGCCGGATTGAATCAGGTGAGGAGAAATATCTGTTCCTTGATATGCTCCGACCTCCTGGTTATCCCTGGCGAAGATGTAATATTCCACCCCTGCCGTGGTAACGACAGAACCCGGAATGACTCCGCTGTATATACTCCCCGAACTATTGGTCATCTCTACCCTATCATAAAGAACATACCCCGGAATTCGATAGAAGAGGACAACCTCTTCTACATAGTCAGTTGCATCCTTTACCGAAGCTGTTATTGTTACGGCTGCATCAGGCAGAGAGTTCGTGACAGGCGTATGAGTAATTGTTGGCTTTTCGTTGGGTGCAATTGCTATCTGGCAAGGATATACCTCAGGGCTATTCCTGGGATTCGAAATAGTAAGGGCTACATCTGAGGCGGTCAGATAGTAATCTACTCCGGGCGCGATAACATTAGCTGATGGAATGGTCGCTTCGTAAATATCGCCGGAGGTATTGGTCATGGCTGACTGGGTATAACTTAATCCACTGCCGGATATTCTGTAGAAAAGCCATGCCTCCGTAACATGGGTGTTATCAGTGATATTAGCCGCAATGGTCAGGTCCTGGCCTGCAGACCGGCTTGCTGAACTTAGATCGATCGTCTCTTGAGTCCGAACGATCCGGGGCGGCTCATCAGGCATGTATGTTCCATTGTCAGAATCAGAGTCGCCGGCATAAGTTACGCTTATATTAACTGTTCGCAAGGCCCCATCATAGTTGGGATTATGGGTGTTGTAGGTAATAAGATATTGGGTTTCAATGGATTGAGCCAACTCGTCATAGATTTGTTGCAGCTCAGAAGATGTCGGAGTATGATGGTAACTTCCTCCTGTCTCCCTGGCAATCTGTTGCAGGACATCTTCATTGACTTCTCCTAAACCTATGGTGTAAACCGGAACCCCGCTTGAGTTAGCATAGTCAATGATCCCTTGAGAATTATGTCTGCTCTGATTATCTACTCCATCAGTTAAGGCAATAACCGCTTTAACTCCAATCTCTGAGACGCTTTCTCCGATTCCGAGATAGATTGCATCATAAAGAGAAGTCGCGCCACCGGAAGATAAGCCATCAATAGCATTATGCAATGCCGCCTGATCACTGGTAAAGGACTGGTTTACCCAGGCGCGTTCATTAAAGGAAATGACCGCCGTTCGATCTAAAGGCTGCATCATATCGACCAGGGAATTAGCCGCTGACTTGGCATCCTCCATCGGGGTTCTCTTCATACTCCCGCTCCTGTCAATTACCAGGGCAATAGCTGAGCCTTCCCAATCAGAAATTGGGGCAAGGCTAATATTCTCAATAGTCGGCAAGGCTTCCCGGTCAGACTGCTCAGTCAATTGGAAATTGCTTACGGTAAGTCCGGAGATGGGAACATAATTGGCATCAGTCACCGAGACATAGCATTCAATGGTCGGGAACTTAGCCGGGTCTATCTGGGTAAGATTGATAATTATATTGGGAACAGTTATGGAGAACGACTCAGCCGCTTCCTTAACAGGTGCGCTTGAATCGGTTACCTTGACAGTAAAAGTAAAGTCGCCGACCGCAGCGGGTGTGCCTGAGATAAAGCCGGAGGGAGAAAGGCTTAACCCATCCGGCAGGTCGCCGGAAATCTTTGTCCAGGTGTAAGGAGATGTCCCACCAGTAACGGATAATGTTTGGGAATAGAAAGAATCTATCTGGCCATCAGGTAAGAGCGAAGGGGTAGTAATCGTAAGAGGCGGTTCTATAATCTGATAGGTAATGGTAATAGTATCCGTTCCGGTATTACCGGCATTATCCGCGGCCGTGACCACAAATTCGTTGGCCCCTTCAGACAGCGGGACAGAAAAGCTAAAGGTGTCCGGATTACCCGCGTTGTCTTGACCGGTATTGATGAAAACAGTGGCCACACCTGAGGCTGTATCTGTCGCTGTTCCGGAAATGGTCATCACATCGCTGGTGGTGCTCGTATCCCGGCCATTATTCGGAGAGGTAATGGTGACCACTGGCGGCGTAATGTCTACAGCCGGTTGTTGTAACCTCACCAGGCATTCGGTTTCCTTCCCATCATCGCAGACCTCGTAACTTAAAGTGATAGTGCAACCGCCATCGGCTAAATTAGTTGGTGTCCATCGGCCGGTGTAGAGACCACTGCCTTGATGGATGAGAGAAAATGCTGGATCGCCATTGGAAAATGAGGCCCGCACGGATAAATCCGATACTCCAGCGGCTGATTTGACCTGAATTGTGGTCGAAGTCCCAATGAATAGCTCTTGATTATCCGCCGGCTGCTCAATGACGATGGACTCCGACTTAAAGTAGGAATTGCCGGCGGCTAACTGGTCTGCCCCGGCCTGATCCGCAGCTATCACATAGAAAGTAACCTCACTCAGCGAGATACGGGTAATAAATTCTTCCAGGAGCAGGTAGCTCCCCCGGTTCATAGTCGAATCTAACCGGATGCTGTTGTTTGCTACACCCACCGTTGGGATATTAAGCGCCGAAGTCGGCAGGTCAAAGGTGTAGTCGCCGCGAGGCACCGTGTTGGATAACTCGCCAACCAGGTTGTTATTAACATAGATACGAATATTATGGGGGTAAACCCCGCTCGATGAACCAAAGACAGCCGCCAGACAGGCTTGGGTAATCTTGTCTTTCTCGACCTCAGCCGGAATCTGGAAGCCGGCATGTAAGGGGCTATGATTGGTGCAGTTATCAACCCGCGTCCTGGAGGCCAGAAAGACATCGTTTAGCATCACCGCATAGAAGTCCTTGCCTGCCGGAGGAGAGAAATCGACTGTGATTTCCTGGTTCTGCGTTAATGTCCCTGTCCCGGCCGAGACCGTAAGCACACCCGACCTGGGGGCCGACGGATGCTCAAACAGATATTTAAGCGACGGGATAGCCTTGAATTCAAGAGTCCTCCCTGAGGCCAGCCCCGCATGCTCCACTACCGGCTCAAAGATGACAAATCCAGCCAGGTTTTCATCCGCTGTCACCCTGAGGTCAGTCAGGGCATCCCCCTGGTTGGTTATCCTGAATCTTTTAGTTAAGGTAGCCGGATCAGTCTCGACCTCTTCAAAGCTGAAGTCAATATTGGGCCAATGCACGGTAATCCGCAGCCTGGCCTCATCCGTCATCACCTGATCTGTGCCGGTATCATTTGTTATCCTGGCGATGACCTCGTAATATTCTCCCTCTGGCTTTTCAGCATCCTGGGCGTGGACGACCAGGTTCACATTCCTGGTCGAACTGGCGTTCACCGGTATGATGGCATCCACACTCCCGTCTCCTGTAAATCCCACGACCAGGTCCTCGTAAGGGTTGATGATCTCACAGAGCAGGGTATGCCCCTCATTATCCGTATTTGTCACCTGGATAGCCGGACTCGGCTGCTGGTTGTAGTCCCGGTTTACCGTGTAGGTATAAACCCGCTGACTAAACATAATCCCATTATCAACATAAAAGCTCCTCGGCTGGCTGGCAGCCGTCTTTTCGTCGTCGGTAGCGCTTTCCACGTAATAGGTATAGGTCTCATTCCGGTCCAGGCTGCTCACTGTTACCGTATGGAAGAGACCATCATCACCCGTGTAGCTGCTGTAACTGGC
>JASEGY010000111.1 GCA_030019105.1 bacterium
AGGTGAAGAAGATGCCTTATGTTACCAGTTTTGAGAGAATCGGAATAAAAAAAGGGATACAACAGGGATTGCAGCAGGGATTGTTGAAGGAAGGTAGAGAGATGATATTGGAGGCGTTAAATGAGCGGTTTAGGGATATTCCATCTTTTGTTTCTATGGCGGTAAATCAGATAGAGGACAGAGATGTCCTTAAGCTTGTCCATCGTTGTGCAATACGATGTGCGTCGCTGGAAGAGTTCAAACAGGTGCTGACCGAGCAAAGTTAATCTTAACAGAAATAAATGTTGGTTAGCTTGGTTCTCCCCAACTTGTTTGAGTGAGAAATCGGGATATGCCTCGGCGGCAAAGCAGACCTCGGGAAATGGGAAAGGGATGTTTTATTAGTTAGTATCTAACATTAAAGGGGTTATATAAGCTGTCCCCTTCCCCCGTAAACCGTCCCCTTTCCCCCGCTTTCCCCCTCAAATATCGCTTAGTGGATTAAGAGAGCAAAATAGGGTGTGGGGCAAGAAAGACCGAGAATAATTAAAGTTTAAGGAGGAAAGCTATGAGTTGGGAAGGAAAAAGAGTATTAGTAACTGGGGGAGGAGGTTTCATCGGAAGCCATCTTATACAGAGGCTGGTTGAGATGAAAGCAAAGGTCTCTGCCTTTCTGAGATATAATTCCAGGAGTGACGAAGGATTATTAAAATTATTCCCTTCACGAACACGGAGCCAGATTAAAATAATCTTTGGTGATTTGCAGGAATTGGAGACGGTGGAGAAGGCTATGGAAGGGATAGAGGTTGTCTTTCATTTAGGCGCCCTGGTAGGTATCCCCTATTCATATCTTCATCCAAGAGAGGTGTTTGAAGTGAATGCCCGGGGAACCTTGAATATCCTGACTTCCGCGAAGGAAAAGGGGGTAGAAAGGATTGTCCATACCTCGACCAGTGAGGTCTATGGGACAGCCAGATATGTTCCTATTGATGAAAAACACCCTCTTCAGGCCCAATCTCCTTATTCGGCCAGTAAAATTGCGGCAGATAAAATGGCTGAAAGCTTTTACCTGTCTTATACTATTACCCCGCAACATTTGCGTTGTCCGCGAGAATGTTACGATTGCGGATTGTAGTGTTACGATTGCGGATTGCGGACTGGAGATTTTTAAATCCGAAATCCGAAATCCGAAATCCGAAATAATGTAATGGTTTGGTTGCGGCTTCGCCGCGCTATGGTTTGCCTGTGGCGATAATAAGGCCCTTTAATGCTTACGGCCCCCGTCAGTCTGCCAGAGCGGTTATCCCCACTATTATTACCCAGGCCCTGACTAAAGATGAAATTTCATTAGGGGTGGTCTCTCCTACAAGGGATTTTACTTTTGTGAGTGATACCGTGGATGGGTTTATCAAAGTGGCGGAGTCTCCTCATGCCCTGGGGGAAGTTATAAATGTTGGTTCTGGCTATGAGATATCTATAGGCGAGTTAGCCCAAAAGATAATCTCTTTAGTGGGGAAGAAAGAGGTGGAGATCAAAAGCGAGGAGAAACGGCTTAGACCAACGAAGAGCGAGGTGGAAAGACTTTGGGCCGATAACACTAAGGCCAGGGAACTGATTGGTTGGTAAGTAATTTTTATAAACCAACAGAATGAACCTCCCCCGACTGAAGTCGGGGGCTTCTAAGCGGTAGGAATTCTCTTTATGGGGGTCTTACCCCCAAACCCCCGCCAAAGGAGTCGTTTCATCCCCCAATTAAAATTGGGGGTTTTCACTCCTGGTTTTTATAAACTGTCCCCTTTCTTCCCCTAAAAATGGGCATGGTTCAAAAAGGCTCGGTTTAGGGTAACACTTTTGGCGCTACCTTCCCGAAAGCTTAAAGCTTTTTGGAAGGTAGGAATGTCACCCTGATTTGAACCATGCCTAAAAATGTAATAGAGCCAAAAGATTGAGGAGGTATTATGAACGTACGAGGTAAAAGATTTCTATTGATAGGTGGAGCGGGGCTGATAGGCTCTCATACAGTCGATGAGCTACTTAAAGAAGACATCAAAGAGCTGATTATTTATGATAACTTTTGCAGAGGCTCAGAGGAGAACCTGGAAAATGCCCTAAAAGATCCAAGATGCAAAATTTTTAAGGCAGGAGGAGATATACTCCAAACCGACATCCTCGAAGCAGCTATGAAAGGGATAGATGGTGTCTTTCATTTTGCTGCCCTTTGGTTATTGCAATGTTATGAATACCCCCGATCAGCATTCGAGGTGAATGTGAAGGGTGCATTTAATGTACTGGAGGCTTGTGTTAAAAATGAAGTAAAGCGCCTCGTCTTCTCTTCCTCTGCATCAGTTTATGGTGATGCTGTCCAGGAACCTATGACTGAAGAGCATCCTTATAATAATACAAATTTTTATGGGGCCACCAAGATAGCTGATGAGCACATGTGCCGGGCCTTTTACCACAGATATCAACTTCCTTACGTTGGATTAAGATACATGAATGTTTATGGCCCCCGGCAGGATTATAAAGGAGCATATATTGCTGTAATTATGAAAATTCTGGACAGACTCGACCAGGGTCTCGCTCCTATTGTCTATGGTGACGGCTCGCAGGCCTATGATTTTATCTATGTGGGAGACTGTGGTCAGGCTAATGTTTGCGCTATGAAAGCAGATACAACCGATTCTTTTTATAATGTTGGCAAGGGCGTTAGAACAACTATTAAAGAACTGGCAGAATTACTATTGGAACTGACCGGTTCAGACCTTGAAATCCAATATGAGCCGGCCGGCATGACCTTTGTGAAGAATCGGATTGGTTGTCCCGAAAAGGCAAAGAGAGAGATTGGGTTTGAGGCCAGGACAGAATTAGGGGATGGCTTAAAGCGCCTTATTGAATGGAGAAACACCCACAAGGAGTTGGTCGAGAAGAAAAGGAAAAGGGGTTAGAAAATGAAGATTCCTATTACAAAACCGGTTTTTGATAGTTCAGAAAAAGAAGCTGTTATAAAACCTCTCGATAGTGGCTGGCTTGTCCAGGGGCCTTATGTGGCAGAGTTTGAGAGACTTTTTGCCGGGTTCACAGGAGCAAGATGGGCAAAAGCTGCCTCAAACTGCACGACAGCCCTGCATCTTGCATTAGATGCTTTAGGTATAAAAACCGGAGATAAAGTCGTAGTCCCATCTTTTACCTATATCGCTTCGGCTAATGCGGTGGAATATACAAGCGCCCAAGTAGTCTTTTGTGACATTGATTTAGCCACCTTTAATATCGATGTTAATAAGCTTAAGGAGATTCTTTGCAAAGATAAAGATAAAGAGAAAAGGATAAAAGCGATTATGCCGGTCAATCTCTTCGGTCTTTGCGCCGATCTGCCGGAAATCATGAAGCTGGCTGAAAAATATGACCTTAAAGTTGTCGAAGATTCGGCTTGTGGTTTGGGAGCCTGGATAGGAAATAAGCACTCGGGCACTTTTGGAGAGGCAGGTTGTTTTTCTTTCCATCCCAGGAAAAGCATTACTACTGGTGAAGGCGGGATGTTAATAACGGATGATGAAGAGATTGCCAATAAGGTGTCTTCTTTAAGAGACCACGGGGCAGGTAAATCAGACCTGGCCAGGCACAAAGAAAAAGGTGGTTCCCTCCTTCCTGAGTTTAATGTCAGGGGCTATAATTATAGAATGACTGATCTGCAAGGCGCCCTTGGTGTGGCTCAGATGAAAAAGGCCAATTATATCTTGAAGAAGCGAAGAGAGGTAGCCGCAAGGTATGATGAAGCTTTAAAAGAATTTGACGAGTTAATTACTCCTTATGTTCCGGACAACTATACTCATGGATACCAGTCTTATGTATGTCTCTTTACGAATGGAGAAGATATAACCGGTTTGAACATGGAGAAAATAGACAGATTAAATGTTCTAAGAAATAGATTCATGGAAAAGTTGGAGGAAGAGGGGATAGCGACAAGACAGGGAACACATGCGGTGCATACCTTAGGATATTACAAAAGGAAATACAATCTAAATGATGAAGATTATATAAGTTCTTATGCGGCTGATAGATTGAGCATCGCCTTGCCAACTTATGCCACAATGACAGATGAGGAATTTGGGTATGTAGTTGATGGAATAAGAAGAGGAATCAGGGAGTAGCTAACAGATGTGTGGAATAGTCGGGATCTTTAATCTAAATGGTGAACCTGTTTCGCAGGTTTTGCTGCGTAAAATGACAGATGCTATTGCTCACCGTGGGCCGGATGGAGAAGGATTTTATACAGACAGTTTTATTGGTCTGGGTCACCGCCGGCTGGCTATCATAGACCTATCTCCGGCCGGCCACCAGCCTATGGTCACGAAAGATGGTCAATATGCCTTAAGTTACAATGGAGAGGTCTATAACTTCCAGGAACTGAGGCTTGAACTTGAAGCTCTCGGTTATCAGTTTCATTCTCGAACCGATACAGAGGTTGTGCTGGACGCTTACGCAGAATGGGGAGAGAAGGCGCTTGATCGCTTTAATGGCATGTTTGCATTTGCTGTCTGGGATCGTAAGCAGCAGGAACTGTTTTTAGCGCGGGACAGGTATGGAATTAAGCCGGTCTATTACACTTTGCAAGGCAATACATTTCTCTTTGGCTCTGAAGTGAAAGCAATACTGGCTCATCCGTCTTACCATCCGGAAATGGACAAAGAAGCCTTACTGGAATATTTTACCTTCCAAAACTTCTTTACTGACAGGACCTTGTTCAAAGATGTTAGGATATTACCTGCCGGCACATATATGCGCCTTCCTCTTGGCGCCGCCAGGGTAGATAACCCCCAGCGTTACTGGGATTACGGCTTTGCTGAGCCCGAAAATCCAAAAGATGAGCGAGAGTACTTAGAAGAGCTTGACCGTCTCTTTCGTCAGGCAGTCAATCGTCAGCTCGTGAGCGATGTGGAATTAGGGGCATATCTCAGTGGTGGGATGGATTCCGGTTCTATCACGGCGGTAGCTGCTATGCAACTGCCTTACCTTAAGACCTTTGTGGTAGGGTTCGATCTCCATTCGGCCTCCGGCATAGAGATGGGCTGTGACGAAAGGGATAAGGCAGAACAGATGTCTTATCTCTTCAAGACCGAACATTACGAAATGGTACTTAAAGCGGGTGACATGGAACGTGTGCTACCGCGGCTGACCTGGCATCTGGAAGAACCAAGGGTAGGGCAAAGCTACCCTAATTTCTACGCAGCTCAATTAACGAGCAAATTTGTCAAGGTGGTCTTGTCAGGGGCAGGAGGGGATGAGCTTTTTGGCGGCTATCCGTGGCGTTACTACCGGGCTGCGGTCAACGATGATTTTGAGCATTACATTGACAAATATTATCAGTACTGGCAGCGGCTGATTCCTAATAAATCTATCCCGCAAGTGTTTACGCCTATCTGGAATGAGGTTGAGCATGTCTGGACCAGAGATATCTTTCGGGATGTATTTACCAAACATGCCCGGACATTAACTCGTCCCGAAGACTATATCAATCATTCACTTTATTTTGAAGCCAGGACTTTTCTTCATGGTCTGCTGGTAGTGGAGGATAAACTCAGCATGGCTCATAGCTTAGAAACGAGAGTCCCGTTTCTGGACAATGATTTAGTTGATTTTGCTATGAAGGTGCCTGTTCGGCTTAAACTTGGGAAATTGGGAGAGGTTGTGCGGCTGAGTGAAAATGAACCAGGCCCAAAGACCGCTAAGTATTTTGAAAAAACAAAAGACGGCAAGTTATTGTTACGTAAAGCGATGGAGCATTATATCCCGCAAGAGGTAACAAGCCGTGAAAAGCAAGGATTCTCAGCGCCTGACGCCAGTTGGTTTAAGGGTGAAAGTATTGATTATGTTCGGCGGAGGCTCTATAACAGAAATGCCGGAATTTATAATTATTTAGATCGTAAAGGAGTGCATGGTCTGGTGAACGACCATCTGGAAGGTAAGCAGAACCGACGATTACTAATCTGGTCATTACTGAATGTTGAAAATTGGTGCGAGAGGTTTTTAGAATGAAGATAGTTTTGTTTTCTGCGACAGGGTTTGGATATAGTGTTTAGAGAAACTTATCAGTATTGGTGAAGAGATTGTAGGTATCTTCACCATTCCAGAAGAGTTCAACATCTGTAGATAAAGATTGGGCCAAAGGCTTTGTAGTTACT
This sequence comes from bacterium, assembly GCA_030019105.1. Classification (GTDB taxonomy): domain Bacteria; phylum UBA9089; class JASEGY01; order JASEGY01; family JASEGY01; genus JASEGY01. The sequence goes on from JASEGY010000111.1 coordinate 6,159, forward strand.
AATAGAGAAAATGATTGTCCGCTTTTGGTAGAAGAAGTTGGCACAGAAGAGAATAAATACATGGAGGCTTTGCAATATGCCAGAGAAAAAGCTTTCTCGGGGGGGTAGTCTTAGGAAAGTAGAAGACTTTCAAGGGAAAGATTTATGGAAATTAGAGGTTCCTGGACATAAAGAGATATACAAGCTGCATCAAACCTTACGAGAAAAGATAAGGAAGAGATCGCAACGCTCTTTGCCATTTAATGAGGAACTTTTTGATAGATGGGAGCGGGCAAGTTTTTTGGGCTTCGGAGAGATGGCCAGTATTTATGACACCTCTATTGTCATTGGAGATGTTAAGGTGGGAGAGAATACATGGATAGGCCCTTTTACCATTCTTGACGGTTCGGGTGGACTGAAGATAGGGTCTTTTTGCTCGATTTCTGCCGGCGTGCAAATTTACACCCACAATTCAGCACAATGGGCTGTAAGCGGTGGTGTTTCAGATTATGAATATTCACCAACCCAAATTGGAGATCGCTGTTACATAGGCCCCAACACTATAGTTGCTAAGGGTGTAACTATTGGCGACGGCTGCATCATTGGCGCTAATAGCCTGGTATTAGATGATATCCCAGCGGGAAGCAAGGCCTACGGGACCCCGTGTAGGGTGGTCGGGAAAACGACTTTTGGAGAAAAAAGTAACTCAGATGAATAAATGGAACCTGCTTGCTTGCTCCGGTTGTCGTGGGGGACTGGCGTTAGAGACTTACGAGTTGGACGATCAGGATACCTGCCGGGAGGGTTTGTTGACCTGCAATGCCTGTCCGCAATGGTATCCCATCACCAATGGCATTCCTCGCCTGTTTATCCGAGGGCCGTTGCGGCCTGATGACGGGCCGTTTCTGTCTCAATGGAAAAAGCGGTTACCTGGCAGTGTTTTAACAGCCACTAATGGTAAACTACCTGCGGCCACGGGTCAGGCTCAGGTGCAATCCACCTTTGGCCACAAGTGGACCCGCCAGGCCTGGTGGGGGATGGAAGGTGAATCGGCTAAGGTGATGGAAGAATGGCTCCTGCCCCGATATGGCTGGCCAGACCGCAAGGCATATACCGATTTTATGAAAACAAAGCATATAATGTTAGACGCCGGGTGTGGATTGGGACGGGAGGCATTACGGATGGCCCAGACAAATCCACAATCGCAAGTTATCGCCTTGGAGCTTTCCGAATGCGTCAATGAGGCGGCGCGACATGCCAGGGAACAAGGTGTTGCCAATGTCCTCTATATTCAAGCCGACTTGACCGCGCCACCGCTCAAGTACAGCTCTTTTGATTTCATTATCAGCGAAGGAGTTCTGCACCATACTCCTGATACTAAGCAGGCATTTAAGGCTTTGGCGCCTTTGCTTGCCCCTGGCGGGGAGATAGGATTTTATGTTTATCGAAAGAAGGCTCCGCTTAGAGAGTATGCTGACGATTACATCCGTCATCTTATCCAGGACCTCCCTCCGGATAAGGCATGGGAGATGATGGAGCCGCTGACGAAATTAGGGAAAGCCCTGTCCGACTTGAAGACAGAAATAGAAGTCCCGGAAGATGTCCCTGTTTTGGGGATCAAGTCTGGCCGCTATGACCTTCAACGATTGATCTATTACACAATGTTTAAATGCTACTGGAATGATCGCTTATCTTTTGACGAAAATGTCCACATCAACTTTGACTGGTATCATCCCCGTTACGCCTGGCGGCATACCGAAGCAGAAGTGCGACAATGGATATCTAATGCAGGCTTGAGGCTGGTCCATGAAAATATCGAAGAATCAGGGATAACTGTTAGAGCGAAAAGATGAAGAAAACGGCAAAAAGATTATTGAGTCGTAGTCCTAAATTATATAGATATGCCGCCGCTGGCTATAAAATAACTCAGTCGATCAAGGGTGCCAGAGATAGCAGGTGGAATTATATAAAATGTATGTACTCAGCGGTAAGAAAATTGGACAGAAGTTTAGGGACTCCAATCCTTTTGAACATCGAGCCGACAAATATATGCGACCAGAAATGCACCATCTGCGAGACAGGGCTTAATATATTAGAACGGCCAAAGAAGGTAATGACCTTTGATGAATTCAAGTATCTCCTGGACCAATTTAATAGTAACCTGAGAGAGATATTCTTTTATTTTATGGGAGAGCCTTTCTTAAACAAAGATGCTTACCGGATGATAAGATATGCCGCCGATAGAGGCATTTATGTCTCTTCCTGCACCAATGGAAATAAGGTAAAACCAAAAGAGCTGGTAGAATCAGGCATTGGTGAGGTAAGCTTTCAGATAGGTGGGATGACCCAGGAAGTGCACGAGAAGTATCGGGCTGGTGGGAGCTTAGAAAAAGCATTGAGGAATTTAGAGGAGACTATTGAATGGAAAAGGAAATTGAACCTGCAAAATCCTAAGATAGTCACAGGATTTATCTTAATGAGGCACAATGAACATCAGGTAGAGGATTTCATTTCCTATGCCCAAAAAGTTGGGGTAGATGAGTATCAAATAATTGGCACCTGTGCCCGGACAGTCGAACAGGCGAAAGAATACTTGCCTACAGATAGGCAGTATTGGTATTATGACGAAGAAGAACTGGCTAAAGGAAATCTTATCCCCAAGATTAGACCAAATAATTATTGTGAATGGCTATATTTTACGATAACTATCCAGGTAAATGGAGATGTAGTCCCCTGCTGCCGTGATCCAAAAGGAAAGATGGTCTTAGGAAATGTGTTCCAAGAGAATATCTATAATATCTGGAATAACGAGAAATATCGGAAGATGAGAAAAGATGTAACTACCAGGCAAAAGGATATTAAACTTTGTGAGCTTTGTTCCGGTTATTCAGCACCTTTACTGAGATGAAAATAGCTTCCATAGTTGGAGTCCATCATCAGACCAAGAAAATTAAACTAAACACCGAATAACACTGAAATGCACTGATTTCTGGAAATAGAAAACTACGAAATACACGAAAGGCGCGAAATTGAACATGGGCGTTTTGTTAATCAAAAATTTTCGCGTATTTAGCGTCTTTCGTAGTTATGTCTTAATAGCTTCAGTAGTCACCAAATTTTATAAGGAAGTGAGAATAATGAAAGCTAATATAGATTTTATTATGGTCTGTGCGGGTACACAAGGGCCAGCAGATAAACAACATCTTCCATTGGGCCTGATTTATGTTGGGTCTGAGCTTGAGA
>JASEGY010000112.1 GCA_030019105.1 bacterium
CTCTGAACCTGACAACCTGAACGGGTTCTACCATAACTTTTGAAGAGGATACCAAAAAACTCTACTACATTATTGGATAACTCAATAACAGGCATAATAGCTCCTCTTTCTTAAAATCAGGTGGTGTCTGAGAATAAATCAACTAACTCCTTTGGCCGGCAAGGCCTTCTCATTCATCTCATAGATAAAGGCCAGGATTTCAGCCACCACCTGGTAAAGTTCCTCCGGAATTTCTTTGCCAACATCCAGGGCAGCCAGCATTTCTACCAGGTCAGGGTCTTCATGAATAGGGATATCCATATCCCTGGCCAGACGAATAATCTCTTCAGCAACGGTTCCTTTTCCACTGGCTATTACCCGCGGAGCAGACTCCTTTTCTTCATCGTATCTTAAGGCTGCGGCTTTTTTATCTTCCGTCATGGCGGCGGCCTTTTTATCTGCCGTCATCCGGTCTAAACTACTACTTGAAGAAATCCTCATCAGTTTTCCAGGTCTTCAAAGAGGCTTTCCAGGCTGTCGAAGCTTTTGAGATTACGACGTTTCCTGGCATCTTCCAGCGCTTTTCTTGTGACCTCATTTGGAACAAAGGGTAGACTATGCTGAAGATCAACCTGTTTGTAGAATAGCGTAATTGCCTGCGTGGGAGTCAGTCCAAGTTCCCTGAATATCTGTTCTGCTTTATGCTTGAAATCAGCATCAATTTTTGCTGAGATAAGCGTCGTCTTATCCACAACTATCTCCTGCTCCTATCAAGCAACAGAGGCAAAGCGGTCTGACTCTACATAGGTGAACGGCACACGCTTAGTCGGAGATTTCTGAAAATACGATAGTTTTAAAAATTGATTAACGGGCCTGGTTGTCAATGCATGAAGCGCTCGTTCTCGCAAGTCCTCTGGTAATTCCTTAAGCTTATCAAGCGGATAACTGCGTGGTCCGTATTCTGTCCGTTCTGCAAGAATCGAAAAATGGGGACGGTTCAAAAATCGTCCATTTTCTTGTGAAACCTTGCGTTCTTTCTGGAGTTTAGGCTTTAGCCTTTCATAACTAATGGAATCCTAAAGGATTAACTCCGGAAAGTTAATGATAATTTTTAGCCGCAAGCTTTCACAGTAAGGTGAACCATCCCGAAAAATGGAGAAATGTCAAGCTAACGACACGCCCAGTTGTCGAATTGAGCCGCAGCAGAATGTGGTCTGTAAGTTCAACACCGGTTGCCGGTTCATTCTCACCAAAAAAAATATCCAATATATCTTCGGGTTCATTGTATACCAGTCTTATTGTCTCGCCATTCGCAACGGTTGCTTCCATTCGGTGTAATTTTAAGTCACTCATATTTTCACCTTTTCGGGCATCGTTTCATTCAGCCTGGAAATCGTTAGAGATCGGTTTACACTTTTTGGGAGTTTAGGCTTTAGCCTTTCATAAATGAAATCCTAAAGGATTAACTCCAGGGAAGTTATGCACCATAGCTCAAACTCGGACATGCACTCCGCTTTAAAAGTGTAAAGCTGCTATTGGGGCGATTTGAAACGATGCTCCTTTTCGGCACAATATATTTGGCCCAACCTGTGACCACAAAATTGTTAGGCACGTAATTTCCTGCTACGTCCAGTTGCGTTTTGAAGGCGACCACTATAGTGGTTAAGAAAAAGATTTTGGGGTTGGCTATCCTTTGGAGTTCAGGCTTTAGCCTTTCATAACTAATGAAATCCTAAAGGATTAACTCCGAAAGCTACATAGCCTATCTTGAATTCGCTTACCCCAAAATATTTATCTTAAGAGCTATAAATGCTAACTTTGCAATTTGAAATGAATTATCTCTGTGTCTCTGTGCCTCTGTGTCTCTGTGTCTCTGTGGCAATATTTGGCCTGAGTAGTTACGCGATTCTAAAATATGATGCCAACGTTCTTCAGTCAAATAGATGGTATTGCCGTATCGGTCTTGAACTGTCCACTTTCTCATTATGCAGACCTATTGTCTCAGTTTTACACCTTAACATCTACTCCCTTAAACTTATAATCGCCGGCTGGTTCTTCAACTCGAAATCTTTCTCCTGAGCTACTCTTTTTCACGGAACAGGTTATTCCTCCTACCAGATACCCCAGAGCCTGAAGTCTTTCTCCCAGTTCACCTGTATGGGCAGAAACAAACCGGCTTATTTTTTCATCAGAAAGCCGGAATTGACCGGTAAACATTTTCCTTTTGACCCTTACCTGTACCTGGACAGGCCCCAGGTTTGAGGTGTTAAGTAAAAGGGCCAGTTGAAAATCATCCGGGTCAATGGGCCGCTTGCGGTTTGGGTTTCGAGAAATCTTAAGCTCTGCATTCTCTATCCCTTGAGGAAATTGAACGGGAATAGGAAAGTAGAAGCTTTTTCTTCCTTCACCGTCATTAATCAACTGTAGGGCCTGGATTTCGTCCAGGGTTTCTTCGGTCAAGGCAAGAAGGGAAGTTAAATCAGGAACCTTGGCGATCTGCCCCTTGAGCCGAAGGAGCAAGCCCTTTAGGCTCTTTGTTACCTCTTTATTGTATCCGGCTATTTGATATTCATAGTCCAGGCCCAGCCTGGCTAAATATCCCTTGATCTGAGCTGTTAGGTCGTCTTGACCAAGCTTAATGAGAAGCCGGTTAATCGCAGCCGTAATCTCTTCTTTAAGTAATGGATCAAGGCCAGGTGAGTCTGTTTGGGTTACAATATCTAATAAACGTGACAGCCTATCGCTAAGGCCGGCCTGATCAAAAAGATGGAACTTAGCGGCCGCTACATGTCGGGAAGAAGATGTCGCCCCCTGGGCCTTAAGAAAGACCAGGGCCGGGATGTTCTTCTCATCCGGAGAGAGTTTAGCCAGTTCCCGGGCAATCTCATTTACCAGTTCTTTGGTCATTGGCAGGCCGGATTTTGCTAAAGACTTTGCAATCTCGACCTTTGTTTTGGTGGCCAAACCACCAAAGCTGCGAAGCAGGGGCCGAATAAAGTCTTCCGACATCTCCTGCCCTGGTTTAACGAGCTTAACCACCACCTTTGGTGACAATGCCTTCACCTGGGCATAAAAAACCGCTCCCCTTGAAAAGGCAAGCTCCCCTGACTCGGCCACCAGGTTAAAGCCCTTAAAACCAACCACTACCTTTCCCTGACCCAGGACCTGTCGGATCTGTCCCCGCAGGACTTCACCCAACTTGACCCTTCTTAAAAAGTCAGAAAGCTCGTAGGGAGAGGCATATAGCTTTATTTCTCGGTCACCGGTAATTTGGTGAATGGGCATAGATCACCTTAAGACAGTAGTCAGCAATTCGTGGTCAGTGAAGTTGTTGGAAAGGCAGAACACGTATTCTGGACTTACTTTCATCCACAGTAATCAGCGCGCCACGTTCAATTGCCGATTCGTACTGCCATAGTATCTGTACCAACCTGTTTCCTAAACTCTGAGGCACGTGACTAACAAAAACGCCTAAAGTTTTGGCCCTGACTCGAAGAAATCCGAGCCCCATCGGCTCGCCGACAAGCGATGCTACGCAATCCGCAGAAGCATCTGGCTGAAATCCTGCAAAGGTGGCGTGATTCATGACTTTAGTCAATGTTGTTAATCACGCTGAGGCATAATATCCTGGGTGCGAATCTGAATGACACTTGGCCCTTGGGCGTGAGTAGTCGCCAACAAAGTTCCAAAGTCGAGATCGTGGGTAAATACAACGTAGCCGTTTGCACGTGCCCAACTCATGATGACTCTGTCCGTCGCCCGAGGATCACCCACCATCGACCAGTGAAACGCTTGCCATCCCTGTTGCTCAAATAGTTCGACCTAATCAGGGGAAAGATTCATATTAATCAGTAGTCTCATGCGGTAACTAAAGGCACTTCGATTTCTTCAGCTCGCCAGGCAGCATAAGCGAGCGCTTCATGAATGTCTTCTTCTTCCAAATAGGGATATGCTTTGAGTATATCAGCAGTGGAATATCCTGACGCGACCAGTCCAACAATAGCCCCGACGGTGACCCGCAATCCACGAATACAAGGTTTGCCGCCCATCACATTCAAATCAAACGTTATCCGCCTTAGGTTTCTCACCATTTATTCTTCTCCACTTGCAAAAGTAGATTCTCATCTGTGCTACAAAGCAGTTACACCTCTGTGGCTGATTAGTTACCTAAAACTCTTCCTTCATCACAATCTTACCTCCCACTATGGTCATGACCGCTTTGCCCTGAAGTTCCCAGCCATCAAAAGGGCAATTTCTCCCCTTTGAGTAAAATTTATTAACATTAACCTTCCATTTCTTTTCCGGATCAATTATGGTTACATTTGCTTTTTTACCCGGGGTTAAACTTCCAATTCCAACCTGGTCAAGTCCGAAGATTTGGGCCGGCAGGATAGTCATTTTTTCAATGGCCTGCTTCAGGGTTAAAATCCCTGGCCGAACTAAATAAGTTAGAACTAAGCCTAAGGTTGTTTCCAACCCGATGATTCCAAAAGGGGCCTTCTCCCATGGAAGATTTTTTTCTTCAGGTGAGTGAGGGGCATGATCACTGGCAATTATATCAATAGTCCCATCAGCCAAGCCTTGTTTTACTGCCTCAACATCCGCTTGAGATCTCAAGGGAGGATTTACCTTGGCATTAGTTCCAATTTCCTCCCCCATTTCCTCTGTCAGCAAAAAGTGCTGTGGGGTCGCTTCTGCCGTAACCCTCACCCCTCTCTTTTTTGCTTGAGCGATCTCTTTTACAGATTGAGCCAGGCTAACGTGGGAAATATGAATAGGCGCGCCTGTTTTTTCAGCCAATTCAATATCACGCCTAACAAATTCGTCTTCGGAAGTATACGGCTCTTGCTGAAATAATGGATGCTGTTCCCCGAATTTATTTAACATTTTTTGGCGGTACAATTCTGATTCTTCACAATGCGGATTAACTAAGATTCCATACTCTGCTCCTTTAATAAGAGCATTTCGCATTAATTCCTTGCCCGGAACAGGATGTCCGTCGTCGGAAATAGCCACCGCTCCGGCTTCTTTTAATGCTTTGACATCTACCAGCTTTCTCCCTTCCATTTTTTTGCTGATAGCGGCCTTAGAATAAAAATTAATTAGACTCTGTTCACGAGCAATTTTTAGAAGACGTCTAAGACGTGCCGGGGTATCAACAGGAGGAGATGTGTTAGGTTCTGCTATTACGGTCGTGAAGCCACCGGCGGCAGCGGCCTGGGAACCGGTATGAATATCCTCTTTATATTCTTGCCCCGGCTGCCTGAAATGGACATGGACATCAACTAAACCCGGAACGACTAATTTATCTTTTGCCTCTATAACTAAGGCCTCTTCGTCCGCAATATCTGGAGCAATTTTTTGGATGATAGAGTCAGTAATTAAGACATCCAATACATCAATGTTTCCGGTGGAAGGATTTAGCAGACCTCCCTTTTTAAGCAAAAGCGACAACGGTTTTTTACCTCACTTAAGGAAATGCTTTGTAAATATCCTTACGATGTGCTATGCGCTGGCAGATTATCAGTTTTTCTTTTTTGCTAATGGTAATACCAATACGATATTTGCCAATTCGGATCTTATATTTATTTGGATATCCTGTCATTTGCTCAAGATATCCTAAGACAAAAGGGTTAGTCACCTTAAGTTCTTGGAAAACTATTGCTTCCGCCTTCTCTTGAACTGCTTTAGGGGCGATAGCAAGTTCTTTAAGAAATCGCTTTGTGTAATCGACTTTCCACATTATTTTTTAAAGACTGATAATATCGTTGTGCCGCTTCACCAGAAAGCCGTTCATCATTCTGGGTTTCATCCATCAGCTTTGCCAACCCATGATTTTCGAGTATTTCCTCTATCCGTTCAAATTCTCCAATAGGGATTTGGACAGCTACTGGGTGGTTTTGATCTTCGTCGAAAAGGTAATTCTTGTGAAGTGGTAACATGTTTATCTCCCTTATCTTGGAGTTCGCTTACTTTTGTCCTCACCATTCCTTGATACTCCGCCGGCAATCTCTTGTCAGGCTTAACTAACTGCTTCGACTCGAATTTCGTGAATGATTTTCGAGACTTCTTCTTCCGATGGGATATGCCGTGTGAGAACCTGAGTGGTTGTTTCCATTACATGCTCGGTAAACAGTTTGGCTGAATCTTGTCTCAATCCTTGTCCAATATATAGTTTGAGCAGGGCTTGATAAGACATGTCCCGGCTAACCGCTACTTTTTTGAGTGAATTTAGCGTGTCCTTTGGTATCTCGATAGATACCGCTTCTACCTCACGCGGATGGAAATATAATTTGCGCTCTTCTTCAGGCTTCTTCATATGATTTCCTTTCAGGACGAGTAGCAGGCCGGGCAGAAATGAGGCGCGTTTTGTACAGTGCTCCCACGCAGAGCGTGGGAACAAGAGTTTAGCTACTGATGCCGCTCTCTCTTATCTCGGATATGAAAATAAACGCCTACAGCTATAAGAATAATACTTCCTCCAATATAAAGGATAAGAAGATTAGACAATGTTTTTCACCTCACTTATCTATCAGATAGGCAATTAAAAAGGCAAGGACAGTAAAAATTGTGCCACCAATAAAGACCGGTTTATTGAACAGATGTGGGGATACAAACTGACCAATAACAAGAACGGCAAAGGAAAGTTTGCCTATATCGTAAATTGCCTTTGAAAGATTTTCTTCTCTTTTTGACTCCCTCTTACTCGTTCTTCTCATTATATCTCTCTCTTACTGGTGCAAAGCTCCTCCGATGGATCTTGCACGGCCCTAATTTAGCGATCGCCTCCAGATGGGCCTTTGTTCCATATCCTTTATGCCGGGCAAAGCCGTATTCAGGATACTCCCCGTCATAGTCCGTCATTATCTGATCCCGGATCACTTTAGCTATTACTGAAGCGGACGCAATGGAAAGGCTCAAGCGGTCGCCGTGGGAAAATGGGGAAAATGGGGGACGTTGTGGGGAAAATGGGGGACGTTGGTGCGGAAAGTGCTTAACAGAGAATATGCCTCACGCTCTTCGCTCCCCGATCTATGCTCTAATTCGCTTTTAATAAAGCTCTCGCTCCATCTTGGTCGCCTCGCACGATGCGCAGGAGGACACGTTCCAAGATGTCAACAGAAGCTTTATCTGCAGAAGAAAGCAAACCTTCTATTTCTCTGCCCCATTTTTCGAGCAAGGCTTCCCGAACCATCCTCGCTAATTCCTCATGTCTTCCTTGTTCTCTTCCCTGTTCTCTTCCCTGTTCTCTTCCTTCTTCTCTTAACACATCAGCTATAGTAGGCATGATCTCACCTCCTTTATCTGGCAAAGCTTCATCTAAAGCTGCCCTGACATCTTCATAAGTAACATTAGAGGCAGCATTAAGTATGTATTTCAAAATAATCTCCAGATATTCCAGACCAGTTCTCTTCTCCGCCAGACCCTTAAAAAGACCTATTATTCCAGGGAGATGGTCTAGTAAATCCTCGCTAAATATGTATTTCATAAGGAGCAGCGTCACCCGTAAGATAACCTCGCCCTTGATATCTTCATCTTTGTATCTGGAAGCATCCCAAAGCAAATACTGAAAGTCAGGGATAAAGGAAAGCATATCATCAGGAGAGTCAAAAAGGTCTCTGAAGTTTAACCTGGCTTTCCAGTCTTCCTCTCCATGATACAGGACTAAGGGAATGATCACCGGCAATCTGATCTTCTCTCCCTTTTCCTTCTCTCTCTTTTCAAGCCACATCTCCCAGATCTTCACCATATATCGGAGAAGATGAAAAGCGGTTAAGGCCTCCTGATAGCTCTTGTGCTCAAACAGGAGATACACATATCCCCGGGAACCATCTTTAAAGTAGATATGTAGAAGTAAATCAGAAAAATATTCCTTCAGGTACTTGTCTATAAATGAATCCTTGGTGTATTCCAAAGAATCCAGATCAAGCAGCCTAAGCACATTATCAGGCAGATAATTCAGGAGAAATTCCCTGGCCGTCTCCCTGCGCGTAAAGACTTCTTTAAAAAACTTGTCATGAGGATTGGTGATCTGGTCCATAAAATAACTTCCTCTTTACTCTCCGCGTGTTAAAATATAGGTATCTTCTCAATATTTCGGGGACTTATCCGTAAACGTGAACGTGTCCGTGAACGTGTCCGGAAACAAAGTTGCCAGTGAATCCGATGCATAGTTAATCGGGCACGGGCACGTTTACGTTTACGTTCACGGGCATGAAACTCCGCCCCGATTTATTGAGAAGATACAAATATAGCATCAGGTTTGAACAGCACCGTGTAAATTGCATAATTGGAATTATATCCGCAACGGCGAATCCGCTAACTGGCTGGCTTGCTGGCTTGGACGTCAAGTTTCATTTATGCAGTTTCTAACGGGTGATCAAAGGTGATGATAGCATGTACAACTCTAAATGTACAATTTTTTTTCACCAGTCTAAATCTCTCTTATCGGCGCAAAGCTTCTCCGGTGAATCTTGCACGGCCCCAATTTAGCAATCGCCTCCCGGTGGGCCTTTGTTCCGTATCCTTTGTGCCGGGCAAAGCCGTATTCAGGATACTCCCGGTCATAGTCCATCATTATCTGATCCCGGATCACTTTAGCTATCACTGAGGCGGCCGCAATGGAAAGGCTTAAGCGGTCGCCGTCAACCAGAGGACGTTGTGGGATAGTAAGGCCGGGGATGGCCCGGCCGTCTACCAGAATAAATTCAGGGGAAGTTTTCAGGTTGACAATGGCTTCCCGCATGGCCTCGTAAGTTGCCTGAAGGATGTTTATCCGGTCGATTCGGCCTTCATTAACCACGCCTATGGCCCAGTCTGAAGCGACCTCTAATATCTTTTGATAAGCAAGTCCCCTTTGCTTTGGGGTCAATTTCTTTGAGTCATTTACGGTAGGCAGATCAGGATTAGCCGGTAAAACGACAGCCGCGGCCACCACCGGGCCGGCCAGAGGCCCCCTGCCTGCCTCATCTACCCCGGCGATTAAACGATAGCCCTGCCGGCGGACGCTTTCTTCGTACTCTATAGAGGGTGTAGCAAGTTTCGAGTTTGGGTCACCCGCTGCCAGACCGGCTCGGTCTTGCGGGTCGTCGGGTTTCGAGTTTAGCTTGCTCAATATTATTACATCCCCCGTATCTTCTCAATATTTATTGAGAAGATACGTTTCTTGGCCTTGTTCATCGTTTCGGCCACTAAGAAGAAGTGCGATTTATTTTCTCGCAAAGCCGCAAAGTCGCTAAGAGTCTATATTTCTTATTCTTTGCGCCTTTGCGCCTTTGCGAGAGATGTATCCTCTTCAAATCTAAGGGTAAGAGCCAAAGGGTTCAAAGTTCAGGGTTCA
>JASEGY010000113.1 GCA_030019105.1 bacterium
ACCTCTGAACCTGACAACCTGAACGGGTTCTACCATAACTTTTGAAGAGGATACATTTGAAACTTTACTTCTTCCTGCCAAAATCAACTTTTACTACATTATCTTTGTATTCGGCCCTGGGCTTCTCAATCTTCTCAACTCGGTCATTTCTATCAATCTTCTGCTCAACTCGTCCCTCTTTAACGGATTGATCTCCTGCTATAAACTGGATGTTTAATTCCGGAGAGTAAATAGCGACCATGTCATCTTCCGGTATGAAACACTTCTGAAGTGATCCGCCGAAGACCAACGTCGCTGTAATCCCTGAATCTCCCCAGCCAAAGTTCATTTGTCTGTTAAAGACAAGGACAAGGCCGTGTTCTCTTTCCTCAGGCAAGAACCCGCGCTTGCCTAAACTGACATTATCCGAATATTTAACTATAACGAATACCCGGCCGGCGAGGTCCAGGGTTTCATAGAATATATATTTTTTTAGCTCATTAAGTCTTGCATGAATATCACTTGATTGCATATCACCTTATTCCAATCTTAGTTGTGGCTATAAGTCTTATAGGACTTATAGGTCCTATAGGACTTATAGGTCCTATTTTCAATCATAGTACTCCTGCCCCAAATGGGTGATTAACTCTTCTCCCCGCATCCAGCGAAGGGTGTTCTTTAATTTCATCAATTGGATGAAGAGGTCGTGTTCCGGATAAAGCTCCGGCGGCACCTGGGGTGATTTAAAATAAAAACTGAGCCACTCCTGGATACCCTTCATATTAGCCCTGGATGCCAGATCAAGAAACAGGCATAGATCAAGGACAATCGGGGCCGCTAAGATGGAGTCCCGACAGAGGAAATCTATCTTTATCTGCATAGGATATCCCAGCCAGCCGAAGATGTCCAGATTATCCCACCCTTCCTTGTTATCTCCACGGGGGGGGTAATAATTGATCCTGACCTTGTGATAAAAATCTTTGTAGAGGTCAGGGTATAGACCAGGTTGGAGGATATACTCCAGCACAGAGAGCTTGGATTCTTCTTTGGTCTTGAAAGACTCCGGGTCATCAAGGACCTCTCCGTCTCTATTACCGAGGATGTTAGTAGAAAACCAACCGGACAGGCCCAACATCCTGGCCTTAAGTCCCGGGGCCAGGATAGTCTTCATCAGGGTCTGGCCGGTCTTGAAATCCTTGCCGACAATAGGGGTATTAGTTTGTTTGGCCAGTTCAAGCAGGGCCGGGATGTCGGCTGAGAGGTTAGGCGCGCCATTGGCATAGGGGATTCCTTCTGAGATAGCGGCATAGGCATAGATCATACTCGGGGCAATGGCCTCATGGTTCTCCTTGAGGCCGGCCTCAAAACTTTCGATATTCTTATGAACCGGCTGTGGTTTCAGATAGACCTCAGTGCTGCCGCACCAGATCATCACCAGCCGGTCACATTGGTTTTCTTTCTTAAAGCGGCGGATGTCTTCTTTGAGCTGTTCGGCCAGGTCCATTTTAGTCCGGCCTTCTTTGATAAATCTCCCGTCCAATCGTTTAACATAATTCCGGTCAAAAACAGCCCGCATGGGACGGATTGTCTCCAATTCATCCTTGATGGAATTCAAAAGCGGTTCTTTCAGTACCCCGGCGTTAAGGGCAGCTTCATAGACATTGTCTTCAAAGATATCCCATCCCCCAAAGACAAGATCATTCAGGTCAGCCAGGGGGACAAAGTCCTTGATGGCCGGGATGCGTTGTTCCGTTCGTTTTCCCAGGCGGATAGTTCCCATCTGGGTCAAGGACCCGATCGGTTTTCCCAGCCCTTTCCTGACAGCTATCGTTCCGGCAATAAAGGTAGTTGCCACGGCCCCTAAGCCGGGCAATAAAATCCCTAATCGCCCCTTTGGTTCCTCAATATTTAAAGCAGACATAATTCACCTCCATTTTATTCCTTGGCTTTCAGGTCTTCCACTTTTTTCATTATCGCTGACAGACTCCCTTTGTAAACCATAAAGATAGTCTCCTCGCCGTCTTTTCGGGCCAGGTATCGATTCTTCTGCTCATTTTCGGCTAAGAGGGAAAGACCCGTGGTCTCTCCGGAATCAAAACCGATCTTCAGGCGGAAATCAGGCTGGGAGAAATTCCTTCCCGGGGCAGTATCCTTAAAATCATTAGTTTGCAGGCTCGAAGCCGCTGAAAGAAGCTGGGTAATGGCTTTTGTATCAGCCAGGGATTCTTCCCCCTTAGATTCCATTTTCCATATCTCCCGCTTTTTCCAGAGCTTAGTGACTGAGTCAGTCTCACTTAAGGCAATCTCTTTTACTGCAGCCGGGTCAAAGTCAAAGATGGTTTTATCCCGCCAGTCCTTTGCTCTCCTGGTATAATGCCACCTGGCTACTCCTTTAACCAGGTATATTCCGTTAGAATCTGTCGGTCTGAGATAAGTGTGGGTATAATCAGGGCTTTGCTTACCGATAATGAAGGAGGAAAGGGATTTATCTCCTCCTGAGACCTTGACTATAATCCCGGCCGTATCAACTTCAAAGAGGGCCTGTTTTTCAGGAGACTCTGAAATTAGGGCTTCTCTCTCAAGGGAAAAGATATTGCCAAACAGGTCTTCCACGTAGGCCTGGTTGGCCCGATACTTGACCGGATCACTAATCCGCCACTCTCCTTCCTGTTTAGCCAGGACGACCTTTTCCTTGTCTCTGGTAATTTCAACTCCGGTAATCTGGTCTTTTTCGATTTCCAGGATCGGGCCTAACTCCTCTCGGCTCCCCTTTTTTTCTTTCAAGGTCTCCAGATAAAAGACAGCTAACAGCAGGATAAACAAAGCGACTAAAATGGTCGTGGATTTCTTCATTTAATTCCCCTCACCTTTCTCCGGGTACAAGATGGAGTTGTGCGTTAGCGGCTAACTCCATTGCAATTAGTTTCTGTTCTGACTTTTCCTCTGGCCAACCAATGATATTTGCGTGTCGGGGTGGATTATTGTCTGGCTTTACCTTCAAGCCTTTTTCCAGGACGTGGGACGCAGAAATATCTGCCCGGCCCAACAGCGGCTTACTACGCTTCTGAGCTACCTCACGCTGACCGACCTCCCAAACTTCATAGTCCAGTAGGCCTGTAATACGAAAGACCGATGTTTCTCCATTGCGAGCCGGCAAAAATGCACTGTATTTAACTCTTCGATTTTGAGAGCTAAAACAACTCTTATTTAGGATATAGCGAGATATATCCTCTTCTGGCTTTAGTTGATCTAAATCCAACTTTCCCTACTCCATTGATATAAACGCCGAAGATTTTGGACGATGATTGGGGGTATTGATTCTCCAAAATATTCGGTTCCATGAATTTTGTTAATCCCAAATATTCCAGCATAAGTAAGTATATTCCCCCCACCACAGCTAACAACAAAAGTTAAATGTCTTCCTCTGTACCACTCTAACCCGATCTCGCCGGTTGGCTCGGCTAAGATTTCGGGCACAGGAACAGATGATGGCAACAGTTGAATTAATTTCCGCGCTTTGTAGAATGCATCTTCAGTCACAGGAGATGCGCCATAGCCATCCCAGTCTGCTTTGGAGCTTTCTTCATAAACCTCCAGGAGCGATTCAAGCGCCGCTTCTAAGGGGCGTCCAATTGTCACAGACTCGGTAATGGGTGCATTTGACAGATAGTCTTTAGTAATCGCTTGTAATGTTTCCATTGTATTTGGGTAGACTGCTCAGCCACTAAGGCATCCTGGCACAACGCAGATCAAATCTCCCTTGCCTTTCTCCTGAGACGTCTCACCTGCCAGTATAAAAGTCCGCAGATAATCACCAGACCCGGCGGGCCAAACAGACTCGAATATTTAACCAGCTTTTTTATACCGGGTGTAATCTCTTTCAGCGACCGTGAAGTTACCTCTCTGGACCTGATGGTAATCAAGTCTTCATCCTGGGCCAGCCAGTCAACCAGATTCAGGAAGAAGGCCAGATTATTCTTGTTTCCCAGATATTTGTCCTGAATGAAATTGCCGTCCCCCACCACCACAAGGCGGCCTTCTTTGCCTTCTTTAACTATTTTCACCGCAACAGGTTTGGTGTCAGGCAAATCACGGTTAGTAAAATAGCTCTTAAAATTCCCCATAATTATCGCGGCCAGAGGGATACTTTCTTTATTGAAATCCTGCACAGGCATTCTCCAGAGGGGATTAATGTCGAACCGGCCACTTTGAAGGCCGCTCTTTTTAGATGACCGGGCCAGAACAGTCGTAGTCAGATTATGCTTTTCAGCCGATGAGAGATCAAGCGAACTGGGAAAGTAAAAGGTCAGATTCTCCAGATCCTTGACTGCAACATGGGATTTTTCCAGGTCGTGTATCTCCGGGAAAAAAGGATAGGGAATAGTGTTAGTAATAGTGAACCATCCCCGTCTTTGTTGGATGTTGATCCGGGTATTCCTGGCATCAAAGAGCAGATCAGAGTTAATGTTAAAGCCATATTGAGTCAGCCAGTCATCCAGCTTAAGGTCGAGCAGCTCTGCCTTAGAGGTCTCGATTTCCGTATCAACTCTATTCAAGAGAAAAGCCAGCTTACCACCCTTCACCAGAAACTGATCAATAGCCAGCTTTTCCCAGTCACTTAAGACCTTCTTGGGGTTGAGGATGATTAACACCTCTATCCCGTCCGGAACCAGCTTGTCTGAGAGGTCAAGTGTCTGGACTTGATAAGTTTTAGCCAGGGTCTCCTGCGCCGTCCTGATGTCTTTATAAATATCAGGCTCTTCATGGCCGGTCAAAAAGGCGACCTTCTTTATCTCTTTGCTGGTCAAGCGCTTGATAGTGCTGGTAATGTCGTACTCCAGGCCGATGGTATTCTGGACCAGGGGGATAACCTCCTGACGGTCTTCGTAAAAGAAGGCGAGGCCCATATAAACCTTCTTGAGCTCAAATTTATCATTTTGAATGATATTGATCTGGACAGGCGGTATGCGGAAAGAGGAGGCTTCTTTTTCTAATTCCTCTGTAGAACCTGGATCAAGGAATTCATAACTCAGCCGCCCGTGAGAATAACCCACCTTTCGGTAACGTTATATAACAATTTTAATTCCAGCTATACTATTTTATGTAGCCTGAGTGATTTAGTTCCCGGTGGCGCTTTCAGCTTTCGGTAATTTTATATGACAACCTCAGCTTTTGCTATACCATTTTATACTATTTCATAATTAAGATTGTTTAAAAAAATTAAGCGAATAATGGGAATAAGTCTTGTATTCATCTAATTGATCCTTGAGATATCTGGCTGTGCTGCTGTAAGGATCGGGCAGGTTCTCGCTGAAGAAGGCCTTAATGGTTAATCTGTCTTTGAGCTCGCCAACTACCTTTCGGCTGGCATCAGACAGGGTATATATTTTCCCTTCAGTCAAATCGAGACGAGAGAAATAGCCTATAGAGAGAAGATTGATCAGGATAATGATTCCAAGCACAAGCAGGATAGAGGTGATGGAATCAAGGCTGAAAGTGCTTTTCTTTTTCACTTGATAATCTCCTTCTCATTGCAAGACTTGGATTCCGAGGAACCCGAATAACAACTATGCCGCTCGCTTGAACTGGTGGAAAACAGGTTACATCCGCGAAATCCAAGTCCAGCGTTACCAAACATCGCCGTTCACTACAACACACTTCATAGATATGTTGGTCTGAACATCCTTGTATAGCTCTTAAGATAAATATTTTGGGGTAAGCGAATTCAAGATAGGCTATGTAGCTTTCGGAGTTAATCCTTTAGGATTTCATTAGTTATGAAAGGCTAAAGCCTGAACTCCAAAGGATAGCCAACCCCAAAATCTTTTTCTTAACCACTGTAGCCCTTGGGTATAGACTGTTTGAACGTCATGTCCTGTTGCCCGGAAAAGTTGCTGAGTTCGAGTTCCAAAATTCTCGTCGAGTTTAAAGTTCATCCTGTCGCCCCGGCCAGGACTTCAACATATCGTTCCCGGCTCATTTCGGCTCCGTAGGCAATGGCAGCCCGAACATCCTCCTCCATTAATTGAGGATATTCTGCAAGAATCTCCTCAATGCTCATTCCATTGGCCAGGAAATCAAGAAGCAGAGATACCCAGATTCTGGTACCACGAATGCAGGGTTTGCCGAAACAGACATTTGGGTCAATAGAAATACGCTGTAGGAGGAGATTCATTACTGTTTACTCCTTACCACCACAATGCCTTTAAACCCCAAGAGATACGCTGTGTATCCATCGGGATGCTTTTCCTTAGCGCGGCGAAGCCGCAACCAAACCAATATCAGGTGTCAGGGGTCAGGGGTCAGGATCACATCTTTCTCCTGATTCCTGATTCCTGACTTAGAACTCATCTATGTTTTTACGAGAAGCCAGCCAGCGTTCATAAGATTTTTTGCTTTCACCACTGCGTTGCCCGGCAAGCAATCCCTCAATACCAATATGTTCGTCGAGGTCAGGCCACTCGATGGCATATCCATCTCCCAGCAATTGCCAGTTGTTCCGTTCTTTAAGAGACCCGTGTACTAATCGAGGATACCATTCAAGTGGAACTACAATGCTACGGTCGTCGCTAAGGTCTGCCGTCAGTCTTTTATCCGTTATCGTAATGTTAACCACACCCGGCTCTATCTCAAGAACTAAAGTAGTCATGCCAAGCCTCCAATAGTGTTCCTTCGTGCCTTACAACGAGCCGAGCTATCTGGCTATTTTGTTAGCTCCCTAAAGACATCCTCCAGGCTGGTCTGTTCCCGCCTGAGTTCCAGGATAGTCCACCCTTGATGTCCAGCTAAATGAAAAAGTTCCTCCCGGATATCTTCCTTTTTTGATTCAATTCGGTAAACAGTACTTCCCTCCAGAGGCGTCTCTTCAATAATTTCAGCGACTCCTGCCAGATTTTCCAAAGCAGGCTTGAAGTCAGGGGAGACCCCTTTCAGTTCAAAGTAGATTGTCTCCTCTCCCTTGAGGTTGCCTGTCAATTCAGTTGGCGTTCCATCCGCTACAAGCTGTCCCTTGTTAATAATAATAACCCGATTGCATACGGTCTGAACCTCAGAAAGAATATGAGTAGAGAGGATAACCGTCTTTTCCTGCCCGAGTTGTTTGATCAGGCCGCGAATTTCAACAATTTGGTTCGGGTCAAGACCAATGGTCGGCTCATCGAGAACGAGGATATCCGGTGCATGGATCATTGCCTGAGCCAGGCCCACCCGCTGTCTGAACCCCTTGGAAAGCTCCCCGATATTCTTGGAACGAACTTCTGACAGTCCACAGAGGTCGACCATCTCCCGGATTCTTCCCCTCTGCTTACGGGCAGGGATTTCTCTTAGCTCGGCCACATAAGCCAGATAATCAATCACGTTCATATCTTGATACAGGGCGGTATGTTCCGGCAGATAACCTATTTTCCTTCTTATTTCAAGGGAGTGCTCGTAAATATCCAGATCATCCACAAACACATCACCTGAAGTAGGCGGCATAAAGCAGGTGATGATCTTCATAGTGGTTGTCTTGCCCGCGCCATTAGGCCCAAGGAAGCCAAGCACTTCCCCCGTCTTGACTTCAAAGGAGATATTATCCACGGCTAATTGGCTATTGTAGCTCTTACTTAGATTTTCTATCCGGATCATTACTGAATATTACACCTTTACATCCTTTCTGTCAAGAAAAAAATCGGCGATGGTCGTCGTTTCGGCCACTCAAGTCGAAAATGGGAAATGGGAAATGGGAAATGGGAAATGGGAAATGGGAAATGGGAAATTAGAGGATGGTTCACCTTACTGTGAAAGCTTGCGGCTAAAAATTATCATTAACTTTCCGGAGTTAATCCTTTAGGATTTCATTAGTTATGAAAGGCTAAAGCCTAAACTCCAGAAAGAACGCAAGGTTTCACAAGAAAATGGACGATTTTTGAACCGTCCCGAAGTATCTTGATTTACTTCCTATTTCCCATTTCTTACTTCCTATTTTAAATGGCCAAGACAATGATCAAGGCCAAAAAATCAAACCTGATACCTGATCCCTGAACGCTTACTATATTCATTACTTATTCATTTCATTATACCTACACCAGGTTAGCTAATATTTATGAGGTGCTGCTTAATTTTTTTCTTGACATTTTGACCCAAATATGGTATGATTATCACTGTAAAAGAAGTAGCGGAAGGGGGTGATAGCAGGGAAAAAATAAGATTAAAAATATAAAAAAATACCTTTCTAAAATTAATAATAATCTTTAGCACAGTTAAGAGAAGAAATATACATAGTTAAGTAAGCAGGTCGGACTGAAGATATTTGATGGTAGTCAATGACGAAGGAAACAGCAACTATATTTTGTCTTAGGAAGGGCGATGAGATTAAGCGGACTTATCGCAAGAGGAGGCTGTCGGTGACGGGTCTTTGTGTTTTTAATGAGGAAAAGGGTTGATATGGAGAAAGAGATGTTATGGTTAAAAACCAAGACAGCAGCTTCCTAAAAAGCGATAAGTTTTTTTGTGCCCAAAAATACGTAATTGATCAATAAAGTGTGGAAATCTCGCAAAGACGATAAGTGTTCACGGAATGTTGAAATTAGAAATTGGAAATTGGACCTTCATACTTTCTAATTTCGGGATGGTTCACCTTACTGTGAAAGCTTGCGGCTAAAAATTATCATTAACTTTCCGGAGTTAATCCTTTAGGATTTCATTAGTTATGAAAGGCTAAAGCCTAAACTCCAGAAAGAACGCAAGGTTTCACAAGAAAATGGACGATTTTTGAACCGTCCCCTAATTTCTAATTTCTAATTTCCAATTTCTAATTTCGAGCCGTAAACGGCTACCTACTTTGAGAAGTTACAAAATACCCCTATGGCGCTGGCGGGCATCGCAGGAGGTAAAGAGCAGATAAAATATTTAAAAAACAGAAACCCTGTCCCGGTCTTTAGTAATTTTTGCATGACAGGTGTATTCTGGTCAGCCCTTTTTTAATTAATAAAAAACCCCCTAAGATGCTGGCGGGCACCCTAGGGGGTCAAGATAACATAAATAGCAAGGTGAAAAACTAAAACCCTGTCCCGGTCTTTAGCTTTTGCATGATCAGAAGTGTATTCTGACCAGCCCTATTTATTTATGCTTCTTTGCACTGTTTATTTTATATAACCTATTTCAACTAAAAAGTCAAGCTTTTTTTTGAAATAGGCTTTAAAAAAGGGGAAAACACTTTATCCCTTTTAAATTCTCCCTTGCTTTCTTTATCGGCTTGTTTTAGGGAAAACTTTAGGGATTTAGGAATAAATTACAGGAAAATCGGTATCCTCTTCAAAAGTCATGGTAGAACCCGTTCAGGTTGTCAGGTTCAGAGGTT
>JASEGY010000114.1 GCA_030019105.1 bacterium
CGCAATCGTAACATTCTCGCGGACAACGCAAATGTTGCGGGGTAATAGTATAGATGAAGGCATAGAAGTCCCTCAAGACTTTATAGATATTGATGAATTGACATCCTTTGCTGTAGATTTTCGATACGACCTTTTTGTAGAAAGCGAAGAAGAATCTTTTGATCGACAAGAGTCATTAGATATAGTCAGAAAGGTCTGGTTATGGGTAGACTCTCTTCTTCCTGCCAGTGAAGATAATTCTACTATAAAGAATGATAATAAAATAAATCTTTGTGTTCTTTGTGGCTTTGTGTGAGAATTTTTGAAAGGAAATAATAATGAAGGCGAATATTGACTTGATTATGGTCTGTGCTGGTTCTCAAGGCCCGACAGACAAACAGCATCTTCCCTTGGGTCTGATTTATGTCGGCTCGGCTCTGGAAAGAAATGGTTACAATGTCAAGATTTGGCATCTGTTGCCGGAAAAGATCGAGGAGGCTTATTATGGTAGGTATAGAAGCTATTGAGAGACTTTCAAAAAAATATTCAGTATCTTCTGATGAATTTATATGGCTTGGTTCCGTTCTTACTATGAAAGAGAAAAAGAGAAATCTCCAGATTGAAAGGCTTGAAATTCTTGCAAGATATGAAGCTGAGACCATAGAAGAATTGAAGGAAAAAATCAAAGATGCCAGGGTTCCGGAACATCCTGGATGGGAAGATATGATTGAAATAAAAAATATAGAGGCTGAAATTAGGGGAATAGAAAGTGATATTAGAACTTTACAATCAGCTTAAGGAGATAGCTGAGAGCGAATACGCCGATATAATCAAAGAAACCAGGATCATCTTTAGCTATACGGGCAGAGCAAGAAAGTTGCGGTTAGAGCTTGCTGATAACACATTTGTAGATATCTGGTACTCTTCAGAAGGAGAATATTCTTTTCACTGGGAACAAAGAGACTTAAGAGCTATTCTCTATAGACATGACAACGCACCTCACAAGAAATGGTCGTATGTTAAAACCTTTCCCAAACATTGTCATGATGGCTCCCAGGACAATGTTATCGAAAGTATGCTTTCTGACAAACCAGAGTGTGCATTGAGAGAGTTCCTGACTATTGTGAGAAAGAAGATGATTAAATTAAAACATGAAAATCAAAGGATGAAAAACCACTGAAAATTGCCTGGTGGCCTATTTGGTTGAATATATCTGGTTAGCGGTCCAATGTATACAAAAAGAGGGAAATGATGAAGGCGAATATTGATTTAATTATGGTCTGTGCGGGTTCTCAGGGGCCTTCGGATAAAGCCCATATTCCTTTGGGTTTGATCTATGTCGGCTCGGCTCTGGAAAGAAATGGTTACAATGTCAAGATTTGGCATCTGCTTCCGGAAGAGTTTGAGGACGCATTGCCAGAAATCAGGGGTCGTCAGCCCCTCTGGGTTGGCCTTTCTGTTCTCTCCGGGATGACCACTTTTTATGCTGCTCAGCTATCAAGGCGTATCAGGGAAGAGATTCCAAAAACATCTATTGTCTGGGGCGGGCATCACGCAAGTGCCGTTCCCGATGAATGTATTCGAAAAGACTACATTGATTATGTTATCCACGGTGAAGGGGAAGAGACAGCCGTAGAGTTTTCAGATGCCTTACTTTCCAGCTCGGATTTATCAGGAATTCTTGGGCTGGGCTTCAAAGACAAGAATAGGTGTTCAATTGTTAATTCTAAGCGGCCACTGGCAGAAGACCTGGACCGATACGAACTTAACTGGGAGTTGGTTAATGTTCGTAATTATATGAATCGCAACTCTCAGGGGAAGATACCGATGACTTTTTATAGTTCCAGGGGATGTCCTTATAAATGTGCCTTTTGTGCTACCCCTCTTTATACTGGAAAAAGTTTTCGCGCTCATTCTCCAGAATTCGTTACAAAGAATCTTTTTTATATGAAGGAAACCTATGGTTTTGATTCAGTTTTTTTCGCTGATGACAACTTTATGCTTGATGCCAATCGTGGTCTGGAGATCATCAGGCGATTGACAGAAGGAGGAGTCAGCGTGGACACTTTAGATGTTCGCCTAAACCAGCTTAACGAAGAAATACTTGCCAAGTTTCGCGACTATGGGGTTTGTGGCGTTTTCTTTGGTTATGAATCTGGGAATGATCGAATTCTTACCCTTATGAATAAAGGAATAGATGTAGATTATATAAAAAAGAAGGTTATTTTGTTGAAGGAGTATAATATTGTCTGCTGGGCGTCAGGAATTGTTGGAATCCCAACGGAAACCAGGGAAGAAATGTATGAAACCATTGATTTTTCCATGTGGCTCAGAGATACTTTGCCGGAAGGCTCAACGGTCAGTGTCTATCGCTATATGCCTTTACCAAAAACAAAATTGTTAGAACTTGCGATTCAAAAGGGATTCCAATATCCTACTTGTTCCGAAGATTGGAGAAAAATTGATCCTATCGGCCCTTATTATAAGATGGAATGGATCCCCTGGATTACAGAGCAGGATGAGGCATTTATTGTGGCAGTTCAAGAGACAAGCCGGACTAAAATGTTAAATTATATCTATAAGCATAATTTTATTGCTAACTCTATAAACAATATTTTCGTTCGGCATATTCGATCTCGAGTTCGCAAAAGAAAATTACGATTTGATTGGGAACTTAGATTATTTGAAGTTATGCGAGATATTTATGGTAAGCTTAGATTTGGAAAGATTGCTGGATTTAAATCACAAGCAGTGAAAAGAGGAAATAAGGAGTTAGAGCAGTGAAACTTACAGCTAAAATGGTAACAATTCAAATCCTGGATTTGATATGTGCTGTATTATTGTTTCCTTTTGCAGTTGTTTATGTATTGCAAGTCGCCTACTTAAGGCCCAAAAAGAAAAATGAAAAAGGAAGTCTGCTTCATCTATCTTCAGGAGCATCTACTAACGATGCATTGAACAAGTTTGGCTCGTTGGATTTTCTCTTTAATTACGACGGTGATGCTACTGAGAATCTATTTCAAAAGAACATTTTATTTTGGTTTCCATCAAAAAATTCGCTCTGTTTGCATTTTAGTAATGGATGGATTATATTAGAGCAACGAAGGGCCCTTGGAGTTTTATTAATAACCGGTCTTCTTTTATACCTAATACGAGTTATTCATATTGTTCAGGTAGAAAATGTAAGGATGGTTCGTGGCTGGGACCCATACTTTAACGGTTTTATAGCCTGGCTGATTAGCTCTCTTCTTAGATTGCCATTTTGTGTTTCTATTCATGCGGATTATGATCTGGGATACAAGCTTGCTGGAGCCAAAGGGCGCATATTCTTATTCGGCTCTCGGAGGCTGGCCAAGATACTGGAGAAATTTGTTCTTTCCCATACAAAGATGGTGATGCCCAAACGAGAGTATCTGGGGCAACAGGCCGTGATGAACGGGGCCAACCCAAAAGCCATTCGGGTGATTCCTTTTAGTATCAATATGACTCCTTTTAAGCAACCACCCAATATTGACATTTATGAGCATTTTGAATTGAATCGCAACTTAAAGATTCTCAGTTTTGTAGGGCGACTCGTTAAGGAGAATTATGTTGATGATATTATGGTATTGGCACGAATGATGGAAAAGTTGCGGGATGATTCTATCATCGTTATGGCAGGTGGCGGAAACCAAGAAAGTATGTTGCGTAAATTGGTCAATGAGGATACGGTTCTAAATCGTGTCGTTCGCCTGGTCGGATTTCAACCTCATGAAATTTGCCTGGATTTACGCCGGGCATCCACGGTTTCTCTTTGTTTAATGGCTGGTAATAGCTTGGTCGAGGCATGTGCTTCAGGCAGACCAGTAATTGCTTATGATGTGGACTGGCATTATGAACTCGTTAAAGATAATGAGACTGGTTTTTTAGTCAAAGAAGGTGATGTCCAGACCGTGGCGGAAAAAATCAATTATCTGCTTAACCATCGTGATGATGCCGAAAGGATGGGAGAGAATGCTAAACAATTAGCCTTTGAAAGACATGATATTCAGAGAACATCAGCAATACAACGGCAGTGCTATGAGGAGCTACTGGAAACTAGTAGAGTGCGCCCAAAAAACCCTCCCTGCTCTTGAAAAGGAACGAGGGGTTAAGTTATGTCCAGACTATCTAAGAATATTATCTACAATTTGTTCGGCAAGGGATTACTTCTGGTTTTAGGCTTTGTTGCCGTCAAATATATTTTCAAGCGATTAGGAGAAGATGCGCTTGGTATTATTTACTTTACATACATGATGAATGCTATGCTTACGGCAGTGCTTAATATGGGAATTTGTTCTACCACAATCCATGAGGTTTCCGCCCATTTGGAATCAGAACCAGAGTATATCAAAGACCTGATTCGCACATTCTCACTTTTTTACTGGGGTGTTTATGCCCTGGTCGGAGTAGCTCTTTTTTTCATGGCACCTATTCTTGTAGAAAAGTGGATTAATCTGAAAACTATGGACCCATCAACGGCAATATATATCTTGCGTATTTTGGGCATTGCTTCGTTTGCAGCTCTACCAACTTCTTTTTACGCGAGCCTATTTAGTGGACTACAGCGAATGGAGTTTAACAATTTTATTGATGTGATTACTACTGGACTTCAACAATTCGGCACCATTTTGATTCTTGTCCTTGGAGGTAATTTGCTTCATGTTGTCTACTGGTTCGCGGCATGTTATGGGCTGAGGGTAGTCATCTATCTTGCTGTTTCCGGTTATTTCTTTCCGGTGCGGGCGCTTGTTCCCGGTTACTCAGCAGGAATTGTTAAGAGAAATTGGAATTTTGCTTCGAGAATGATCTCTGTTTCAGTCTTCACCACAATTTATACACAAATAGATAAAGTGATCATTAGCAAGCTATTACCCATTGGCATACTTGGTTATTATAGTTTCGCTCAGGGCACTGTCTCTAAAGGGACTTTGCTTGCAGACAGCATTTCCCAGGCAGCGTTTCCATCATTTTCCGCTATGTTTAAAAAAGGGGACCGTACCGAGTTGATTTCGCAATACCGAAAACTGCAGGATACTATTTGCTTTATAGGTGTACTGATATTTGCCGTTATTTCATTCGCCCTATTACCATTATTTGCTTATATCTTAAATGAAGAAACTGCGCGCATGTTGCTTTTACCCGGAATCCTGCTGTGCGTGGCAGGTCTTTTGAATGCAACATTAAGGATTCCCGGTGTTTTTGCCCTCGCAGTGGGCAGACCTGGTATTGATGCTCGCCAAAGCCTCTATGCCTTATTTGTTGTCCCGCCGGTAACAATATTTTTGATTTATTCTTTAGGATTGACAGGAGCGGCTCTATCAGTAGTATTTTGCTATCTCTTTATTTATTTTTACAGTGTGCGGAGAATATGTCGGGAATGTATAGAGATTCCGGTATGGGAATGGTACAGACACATATTAAAAGTTTTTGTCCTGGCAGGTCTTACCTATGGAGCTGCCGGGATAGTCCTGAGTATAACCGGCATTTTTTCGATCTCTTCTTTGGTCCTGGCTTACACCTGTGCCTCGATTGCTTTTATAGCTGGGGCTTTTCTGATGATTGGCCAAGAACTTCAAAGCACACTTTACAGGTTTCGAAAAGTGCTGAAAGAGAAAATAGGAGGATTCATAAATGAGTAGTGTCTCTCAGGAACCAGTGATTACCACTGTCCTTCCAACATATCGTCGTCCAAAACTATTGCGACGGGCAATTCGCAGCGTGTTGAATCAGACCTATCCTCATTTTCAGGTGTGTGTCTATGACGATGCTTCGGGTGATGAGACAGCGGCAGTTGTGGCAGAAATGGCCCAATCAGATTTAAGAATTAAATACTACTGCCATCCTGAAAACATCGGGTGCGATGAAAATTATAATTATGGGGCAGAACATGTTGAGACCCCTTTTTTCTCTTTTCTTTCTGATGATGATGTCCTTCTGCCTGAGTTTTATGAGACAGCCCTGGAAGGTTTTGCGAAGTTTCCGGATGCGGCCCTTTCTGGAGGGTTAACTATTGGTATGACTGATAAAGGCAAGGTTGGTTATGGTTCGGTGCTTGGATGGGAAAGAACTGGGTACTACCCGCCGCCAGATGGTTTTTTCCCAATGGTAGAGAAAGGGCATCCTGTATGGACAGGCGTCCTTTTTCGTACAGATCCTGTTAAAGATATCAGGCCTGCTTTGGATATGGAAATTGGTGGAGGAACAGATGGTTATCTTTTATACCGTATCGCGCTACGTTTTCCTATCGTAATTTCGAAAAAACCGTGTGCTATTGGGGTAATGCACCCGTCATCTGCTACTGTAGAGAGACAATCAAGCCCTTTTCGGATCAAAGAGTCCTTAAAGAGCTCTAAGCATCTGGCTGACAAGATAACGGAAGATGAACATATCCCATCAGATGTTAGAATTCGTGTCAGGCAAGCATTTCAGGAGTCCTCTAAACAAAAGCTACTTAGATGTGGGCTCCAGCTTACTAAAATAAAGGAGTTTGAGGAGGCTTATAAAGTGGTTGATAGCCTTTACAACCAGCACCAGATGAAGGGGAAAGCGATTTTTCTTTACGCTGTGATAAAGGTTTGTCAGATCATTCCACAGGCTTATTATTTGGGGAGTTGCTTAAATAGAATTCGCAGATTTTTCATCATTGATAAATCCTTCTCTATAGGTTTAGGGAAGTTACAAAAAGAGTTCGGGGATTATGCTCGGTTCCTTAAGCTGTAAGAATCTAAACAAATTGTTGTATATGATTTCTTTCTATGCTATAATGTAGCTAATGATATTGGCACGAGAAGATTAGAAGAGAAACAATGATTATCGTCAGGGAGAAATTCAACTATGAAGAAGTGTTTAATTTGTAATACCCGTATTGATCCTTTTATCTCTTTTGGTAAGATGCCACTTGCTAATGGATTTCTTACCCAGGATCAATTTGCGGATGAATATTTTTTTGAGCTTAAGGTTGCCTTCTGCCCCAATTGTGGCATGGTCCAGTTAGTAGAACAACCAGACCGAGAAAAGATGTTTAACAAGAACTACCCATTTTTTTCTGGCACATCCAAACTTATGGCGGTTCACTTTGAGGAATTTGCCGAACATGTAAAGAAAGATTATCTTTCTTCTCAAGATCCATTCGTGGTAGAGATCGGAAGCAATGACGGGATAATGCTAAGACATTTTAAAAAAGATGGTATAAGCCATCTGGGTATTGAACCATCAGAGAATGTTGCTCGGGTGGCAATTGAGAATGGCATAAATACGATATGCAGATTTTTTGATGAAGATTGTGCGCGCCGGATTGTCCAGGAACACGGGCAGGCTGATGCGTTTTTGGGAGCCAATGTGATGTGTCATATCCCGTATTTGCATTCGGTTATAGAAGGTATCAAGATACTTCTTAAACCAAAGGGAATTGTTATGTTTGAAGATCCCTATATGGGGGATGTTATTGAGAAGATGACTTATGATCAAATATATGATGAGCATGTATTCTTGTTTTCTGTTTCTTCAATAAAATATCTGTTTGAGCAGCATGGTTTGGAAGTGATTGATGTAGAACCTCAAGAGACACACGGCGGGTCAATGCGGTATGTAATAGCACGCAAAGGGATATATCTGGTTTCTAAGCGGGTATCTGTTCAATTGGGAAAAGAAAAGGCAATGGGTTTGGATAAACCGGAAACTTATGCAAATTTCCGTAAAAACTGTGAGGATTCTCGTGATAAATTGATGTCGCTTTTGAATGAGGTAAAGAAACAAGGTAAGAGGATTGTGGGATATGCCGCCACATCCAAGAGCACTACTATTATCAACTATTGCGGAATCACAACCGACCATATTGAATTTATCAGCGATACAACGCCAGTCAAACAAGGGAAATTTAGCCCTGGCGCTCATATTCCGGTCCGTCCCTATGAAGAATTTTTGGCCAACTATCCTGACTATGCTTTCTTGTTCGCCTATAATCATGCTAAAGAGATAATGGCTAAGGAGCAAAAATTTATGGAATCCGGTGGTAAATGGATTGTCTATGCGCCAAAAGCAAAGGTGTTAGAATGATTTTATGTAGTAATCCTAAGGCTCAATATCTGACATATAAAAGCGAAATCGATGCCGCAATTTCACAAGCACTAGATAAAGGATGGTATATTCTTGGGGAGGAAGTCAAGGCATTCGAAGAGGAATTTGCAAATTACATTGGTGTATCTAATGGGGTTGGAGTTGGTAGTGGAACAGAGGCTATTCATTTGGCTCTTGCCTCCTGCGGAATAGGACCGGGTGATGAAGTGATTACGGTCTCTCATACAGCAGTGGCAACAGTGGCGGCAATTAAGTTGGCAGGCGCAATGCCCGTGCTGGTGGATATTGAGCCGGATTCTTTCACGCTTGATCCGAACAAACTGGAAGTAGCGATTACACCGCGGACAAAGGCCGTCCTTCCTGTGCATCTTTATGGGCAACCGGCAGATATGGATCTTATCCTGGAGATTGCCCTAAGGCATAATCTGCGAGTAATAGAAGACTGTGCCCAGGCCCATGGGGCAAGATATAAAGGAAAACGCGTGGGTTCACTGGGGGATATGGGTTGTTTCAGTTTTTATCCGACAAAGAATCTTGGAGCCATAGGTGATGGGGGTATGGTGGTTACTGATAATCCGGAATTGGCAGAAAAAGCACGACTGTTGCGTGAATACGGTTGGGCTGAACGGTATGTAAGTCATTTTCACGGCTGGAATACGAGATTGGATGAGATACAGGCAGCCATATTACGGGTTAAATTAAGGCATCTGGATGAAGATAATTCAAAGAGGGTATGTCTGGCAGAGATATACAATAGAGAGTTGAACACCACTAATCTAATATTGCCAAAACAGAGAGAAGATTCTACACATGTCTATCATTTATATGTTATACGTTCCTCAAAACGCGATGAGTTATTGACATTTTTAAAAGAAAGAGGCATTGGTGCCTCAATTCATTATCCTGTGCCTGTACATCGGCAGCCTGCTTATACTCGCCTTGATGACGGCAGAAGCCTAGCGGAAACTGAGCGTGCGGCCAAAAAGGTACTCTCTCTCCCTATGTATCCTGAACTGAGCGAGACTGAGGTTTATTCCATTATAAAAGCGGTAAAGGAGTTTGTCTTATGAAAGGTCCCGTGTGGGAAGGAGTGTACGAGAGATTTCAAGATGTACCGAGTGTCGGTTCCGGATTTAGTGGGAAGGAATGGGTTAAGAATTCCTTGGTGAAAATCACAGCCCTGCGTGATGTTGCGAAAGAGAATAAAAC
>JASEGY010000115.1:0-7941 GCA_030019105.1 bacterium
CATCGTTTCGGCCAGTTAGACTTGCAACCTTACCTTCCCGAAAGCTTCAAGCTTTTGGGAAGGTGCGCTATTGGCCCAAACGATGAACAATGCCTCTTCTACGAACACGGTAAACGGACACGGACAACGGGTTCTCCCGTTTCAATCCCTTTATTCATCAGGTCTGGTTTCCTACGTTTAATAAAATTAATGATATGGCGCAACAAATATTAGTTTCAATCCCTTTATTCATCAGGTCTGGTTTCCTACCGTAAATTTATTTATTTACCGCCCAGTGTTAAACTGTGTTTCAATCCCTTTATTCATCAGGTCTGGTTTCCTACCAAGCTGATGAGCGGTTTGCCAGCACTATAAGACTAAATGTTTCAATCCCTTTATTCATCAGGTCTGGTTTCCTACATAAAACCTCTAAATCAAGAAACGGTAGAAGAGTTGTTTCAATCCCTTTATTCATCAGGTCTGGTTTCCTACCGTATTTTGATCCTAAAAGGGGGAAAGGGAGGAAAGTTTCAATCCCTTTATTCATCAGGTCTGGTTTCCTACTTATTATGAGGCTGCTTTCTTGTTCGGAAAAGATAAAGTTTCAATCCCTTTATTCATCAGGTCTGGTTTCCTACAGCCCCCCTCTCAAACCCAGCAACCATGCGGATTGAAAAGGGCATTTCCGAGAACCTACCAATCCGGAGGTAATTCTCTCCCAATTTTTCCTCAAACAAGTCCATTTTTTTCTTCCAACATATCATTCTCCCTTGATTTTACTGGGTTTTTCTCGACGGTACAATTCTTGCGAGAACCTACCCCTAAATATTCAGTTTTCAAAGATCTGCCGCAAAGTTATGTAAACTTAAACCAAAGCCATTTAAATCAACGCTCCACCCAAAAGCTAAATCGAGAAGGGATACTTGAATGACAAATCCAGCCTGGCGCCTGGCCAGTCCGGGCTAAAGAAAGATAAAAATCACCTCAGTATCTTTTCAATAATCTAGAGGCCCAGGCAAAGAGATAAACAAGCTCTTCTGGGGAGTATTTAGCATCATCGAGATAGGAGATGAGGTTACTTTTTATAGCCTCCCAATATTTAAGGGTTTTTTCACTCCTTTTGGGTGGTGTCCCAGAGAGAAGTTGTTTGAAATTATCCACATTCTTCTTTTTAATAAAGAAATTAACTGCCGCCCTGAGTTCACTTTCACCACCAGTTTTGGAGTCCGGTGAGGAAAGTTTCGTAGATAGCTTAGCAGCTAAATTGCGAGCCTCTATGGAGAGTTCATCCTTTCTCTGATCGCTGATTGCCATTGGCTTCTTCCTCCAATTTCAGATAAGACATTAGCCTTTTACGGTTTTTTTCTATCTCTCCGTTGACATTATGCTTTTCACCCCAACCAACAAGATATTCAAGAACCATATCATCTATTTTATTCTCATCAATAGCTTTAGGAGAGTCTCCGAGCAACTCTCTTCCGATAGAATACTTCCCCTCTACAATATCTATTCTAACTGTTCCCAACCCCTTATCCTTTTTCCCTCCTACTTTGACCGGAAAACGATAGCTGGGCGAAATACCCATAGAGAGAAGAAGCAGACCCAATTCCCAGTCTTCAAGGTTGACGAATCGAATTTTTCCTTCGAAAACTGTATTAGGTGGAATTACCTCTATCCTCTCTTCACCTTCCTGAATTTGGGGAATGGGCTGATAAAATTTACGTCCTTCTTTAACCTTAACCGCTGGCCAGCTTGGCTCAACAGAAAACATCTTACAGGGGTGACTACCCTTATCTTGAAGCGCAGCATCAAAGACAGATATCCGGCCAAGATAACCAGCCGCTCCAAATATGCAACAGGCAGGACACAGCTTACATTTATCCTCCTCCTTCTCCTCCCTTTTTTCACTACATTTGCATTCATTACCACCAAGACAGGAAGGAGAAAGGGCTTCGGCTATACTTCTAATTACCCCTTTTAATGAGGAGCCTGGAATGACCGGGAAACCATTGACTTCTCTAACAAAACAGGAATAGATATTGCTCCCTTCCATGTCGATATCTCCACTGCCCACAAAGACAGGGGTTAAGGTAGTAAGCGTTATGGAAAGGAAACCGCAATATTGGCTAAAGTTAAAGTTATCGTGGGGCACTATGGGGAGTTTCGTTTCCGCTGTGGTTGGGATTATATCTATCGAAAAGTAATCCGGCATAACCTTAACCTCCTACAAAAATTTAACAAACCGCTGAAATATCTTTTGTCCTCTCTGAAGGTATATGTGTGTTTGCATCTTCTGGTGGTTGCCTCTAATCTGCTGCAGGCCAGGGAAGGCGGTGGTATCCTGGTCTAAAAGCACTGTGGCGGGAATAACTTCGTATTCACCATCCTCTTGCTCGGATAGAAGGAGTCCTGTCTGACCGTCCCAGAATACCTCCCAGCTCTTACTGAAGGCCCTGAACCTGAAAGCCCCGTTATAAGCGGCATGGGCAATCTTTATTTCTTCGATGGCCTTAGAAAACTCTCCCTCTCCAACCAGGAGACCTTTGTTCCAGTCTTCGATCAGCCAGCAGCCAGTATCTTCTTTTCTAATCTTTTCAACGGCTTCCTGATAAGAACTCAAACGCTCAATGTTTCCTTTCATTACTTGTCTCCTCCTGTAAGCTTCTGCCAATTTTCGCTTTTCAAGAGAGTGGAAAGAAAACCAGGCCCGTTGGTAGAAACATAGGAAATGCCAAGAGGAATGGAACTTTCCTCAAAATCATCTGCACTTACAGAGTC
This sequence comes from bacterium, assembly GCA_030019105.1. Classification (GTDB taxonomy): domain Bacteria; phylum UBA9089; class JASEGY01; order JASEGY01; family JASEGY01; genus JASEGY01. The sequence goes on from JASEGY010000115.1 coordinate 2,758, forward strand.
CCCCTCAATCAAACCATATCTGCCGGTTCTGTCCTTATCCAGTTGACCAAGGCCATTTATCTTTTTTTTACTGGCAAGCTGATCGTAGTTATTGATCTCTATCTTAGCAATCCGGAGGCTTACCTCTCCCAGTCCTCTTGACTTGCCAAACCCAAGCTGTTGATAGCCCTCGTCGATATGCTGGAGTGTAAGGCCAATCAAGGCAAGCTGCCATATCTGGAAATTGCGCATCAGTATCTCACCGTAAAAGGTCCCGGCAGTAACCACCTCCAGGTCGAATAATCCCGTTTTTTTACCGGCACCCGTTTGCCTATCAATGGCCACGCATGTCCTGACATCGGTTTTGATCTTGCTCAGGCTTTCTTTCCGAGTATCCTCATCCATCTCCCATTTCCAGGGATAGGCATCAGCTATGCGGGTGTGGCTGCTGAGGCTTGTTGAGCCAAAGGTGCGGCAGGCATAGCAGTGAAGGGCATAGGGGAAAACTGATGGTAGTTGCCGGCTGGTTTTGCCTTCTACGAATCTTTTTATCTCTTCCTGTCGGGGTAAAGAAGGTGGAGTTCCTCTTTGCCTCTCAGATTTTTGGAGGGCTTTAACATAGTCTTCGTAGACTTTGGCGTCTTTATTGCAGGGGGCTACTAAGGGATTACAAGCTTGCGACTTCAACGTCTTCAAGACTCGCTCACTATAACTTCTAACTACCCCCTTCAGACTGCTTCCTGGGATGAAGACAGTCTCGTCTAAAGCTGAATGTGTCCGCACAAATCGCATATCAGGAATAGTCGGATCCATCCCTTCAGTCCCGGATTTGATGAGTAACGGTGTGCGAGGCGCTATCTCGAAGGCTATCCTGGCCGTATTATAGTATTACCCGGCAACATTTGCGTTACCCGCGAGAATTATGCGGTCTGAAAATTCTTAGGTTTATCGCTTTATTCCACACCAGGATATATTATCCCCTGGGGGGAGGATAGGGTAGCTGAGGAACAACCCGAACGCCTTTCAGGCCACATACGGCGTATGTCCTCTGGAAGAGTTACTACTTCCAGGGAAAAGGGTTAAAGATATATACGCTGGTGTGGTTAAAGCGATAAACCTCCCTAAACAACCGTTAGGTTGTTCCGTTTGGTTGCGGCTTCGCCGCGCTATGTCTAACTCAACCAACAATAAAGGAGGCTTAACTCATTATGTTTAACCGATTCGTTATCTTCCTCTCTATTCTTTTGTTCAGCAGCCTGGTTCATGCCGGTGGATTATCCGTCTCTCCGGGAGAGGTTGTTATTGAAAACCTCTCAATAGGCCAGTCCTATAATCTGACCAAAGAAAAGAGAATACCTGTCTCCGTTACCAACACCAGTGACTGGCCGGTTGAGCTTAAGATTGAGGCGATTGTCCCTACACCGGACGAGAAAAGGGAAGGATATGCTCCCATCCCTGATCCTTCCTGGCTAACGATAGACCGGAATCAATTCAGCCTGGAACCAGGAAGGAGTATCTCTACTGAGGTGACTATCTCCATCCCGGCTGATGAACAATATTTGGGCAAAAAGTATCAGGCCATTGTCTGGTCGCATACGGTCGGGGCAGGCATGATCCAGCTTGGCCTCAAGAGCCGGGTGCTTATCGAGATCAGTGATGAGCGGTCGGAGACAGCGGCAGAGGCGGAGACAGAAATAGCGGCAGAGCCAGAAGCAGCAGAAGAGATAGAGACAACGCCTTTGCCGATGGTCTACCTCTTTCAGGATATCCCGGCCGGCAAGTCATACAAATTGGACTTCCCTTTTGGAAATCCTGGCCAGCCCGATACTTACAGCACATATTCCCTTTCGATTGAAAAGGCCGGTTTCACAGGATACCATTCCCTGCCTGATACAAACTGGGTCTTCCTGGAAAAAAGCCGGTTTGATTTTGACCCGGACACGATCAATATGGTCAAACTCAACTTCAATATTCCGGCTGACAAGGCATATTACAACCAACACTGGGTGTTCGATCTTAAGGCCAGGCCAACAGCCATGGAAGATACTTCGCCGGTTGTCGTTACTCACCGGCTTCTACTTGAAACCGAGGTCAGGGAGAAACTTCTGGGCCGGCCGGCCGGGTTGATGGGGGTTGAACCGGGCCGGATCGTATTGGATAACGTGCTCCCCGGAACAAGCCGGACAGCCACCTTAAGTGTCTACAACAATGATACTGGAGCCCACGACTATCAGATCACGCTGGTGATTCCCCAGGCGGACGAAAAGGAAGGGATTGCCTTTTCTCCTGGATATCAGGCGATTCCTGATCTGGCCTGGATTGCCCTCGATCAAGAAGAGATGAATATCGAAGGGAACGGGAGCAAGACTGTTACGGTGAAAGTTACTGTTCCTGAAGATAAGAGCGGAACTAATCAATGGTGGGAGGCTATTCTCATGGTAGAAAACGAAACCGGAGAAGTGAATTTTTCCCGAATTCAGATAAGGAGGAATTCTTTACAATGGGAACTCAGGTAACTCTTACGCTACCCAATGACCTTTACACACGTGCTGAACGATGGGCGACGATTACTCGACGGGAACTCTCGGAAACACTAACCGATGTCTTGTCGGATGTGCTAAAGCCGATCTGTGCTGCACCCGACATGGAAAAGCCAGTTTCCACCCTATCCGATCAGGAAGTTGTGACTTTGTCTAAACTGCAAATGGCGCCAACACAAGGTCGGCGGTTGGATAAATTGTTGGAAAAACAACGTGAAAGCGAACTGGCTGATGAGGAACGCTCAAAATTGCTTGCCTTAATGCAGACTTACGAACAGTTATGGATACGTCAATCTGAGGCGCTGGCTGAGGCTGTCCGTCGTGGATTGCGGGAACCGTTAGGACCATGATCTCAGATGCTGTTCGAACCAGGGTGTATACTCAGGTAGGAGGTCGGTGTGGCTATTGTTTAACACGTCAGCGTGACTAACAAAAACGCCTAAAGTTTTGGCCCTGACTCGAAGAAATCCGAGCCCCATCGGCTCGCCGACGAGCGATGCTACGCAATCCGCAGAAGCATCTGGCTGAAATCCTGCAAAGGTGACGTGATCCATGACTTTAGTCAATGTTGTTAATCACGCACGTCAGGATTACGTTCCATGGCCGCTTGAAATTGACCACATTGTTCCAAAATCGAAGGGTGGCACTAACGGCGAAGAAAACCTCTGGCTGGCATGCCGGATGTGTAATTTTTCCAAAAGCAATTACACTCACGGATATGACCCGCTAACCGGTCGCCGTGTACGACTGTTTAACCCGCGCAAGCAGCGGTGGAAACGACACTTTCATTGGAGCAAAGATGATGTCTTCATTATCGGACGCACCGCTTGTGGGCGTGCTACGGTTGTTACACTCAATCTAAACAATCTTGTCGCTCTTACTGTTCGACGAAACTGGATTGCTGTTGGCTGGTCCCCACCAAAAAACTGATGGTTTGCCAGACCGTCATATTATACGAGGAGGGATAAATGAAAAAGAGATTTCTATGGAGTAGCGTCCTAATCATATCCTTTTTACTTGGATTCCCTGTCATAGCTCTATCTGCCTCCACACAGACGGTCCATGTCTTTGTGACGGTAGATGGCCTCCCTCCTACCGTTACCATTACCTCACCCATAGACGGGCATGAAACCACGGTCTCCTCTATCATCATCTCTGGCGCTGCCTCGGATACCGGAACCGGTGTGATGTCTGTTGAGATAGATACCGGAGATACCAACACCGGCGATACCGCCAATTTTAGCTTCATGGTGGAGCTCATACCTGATACCAAGACCTTTATTGTTACAGCCACTGATAGTGTTGGAAATACGGGCAGTGATACCGTGACTGTCTATTATTGTCCCATTCCTGAAGCCGACTTCACGGTCGACAACCCTACTCCCTGTTCTGGGGCTACGGTGTGCTTTACGGACGTTTCTACCGGCACGGTCACTGGCTGGAGCTGGGATTTGGATGGTGATAGCAACGTAGACGCTACTGATTCGAGTCCCTGCTGGGCCTATCACTCCCCTGGCGACTACACTGTCTCCCTGACTGTCTCCGACACCTGCGGTTCTGACTCTGAAACCAGGACAGCCTACATCACGGTCAACGGCTCCACAGTAGCGGCTGATTTTGGTAGTGATACTACAACCGGCTGTGCTCCGCTGACAGTCAACTTCAGTGACTCCTCCACCGGCGATGTCCTCTCCTGGCTGTGGGACTTCGGGGATGGCACGACCAGCAGCGACTCGAATCCATCGCATATCTACCCCGACTCCGGGACCTACACCGTCTCCTTGACTGTCTCCGACACCTGCGGTTCTGACTCGGAGACCAGGACAGACTACATCACAGTCACCGATACCATCACCACTGTTCTATCTGTCTCCCCGGCGACTAAGACTGTTGGCATAGAAGATACTTTTACCCTTGACATAAATCTTGCCAATGCCCCCGAATTTGACTCCTTAGGTGCCTATCTTTCTTTTGACACCAATACCTTGGAGGTAACCAATCTTACTCAGGGTCCATTTCCTTTAGGCGCCGCTCCCATTAAGTCTGAATATGACAATCAGACGGGCCAGATCAATTATGCTGCTGGTGTTTTCTCCGGGACTACCCGGGGTTCCGGAACCGTGCTTACCATTACCTTCAAGGCTAAATCACAGGGCAGTCCAAGCATCACCTTTGATACTGTTTCTCCCAGAAACACCCAGATTCTTAATGGCATCACCCCTGTCGCCTTTACTACCCAGCTTACCACCAAGGCAGCGGGGGATATCATTACCCTGAAAGATTTGATTCCAGCTCGTACTTCTCTGAGCCAGAACTATCCTAACCCTTTAAATCCTGAGACCTGGATTCCTTTTAGTCTAACAACCATGGCCGATGTGGTCATCAATATCTACAGCCTGTCCGGTCAATTGATCAGGAGCTTGAATTTAGGAGAAAAGAAGGCGGGTTACTATAGGGCTAAAAGTGGAGCTAAGTCAGCCGTTTACTGGGATGGGAAAAATGAAGCCGGAGAAGAGGTGGCCAGCGGGATTTATCTTTATCAACTCCGGGCGGGGTCTTTTGTGTCTACCAGGAAGATGATCGTGCTGAAATAATTCAGACCTCGTGCTTTCATATCTGGAATAAGGGCAATTTCTGGACAGTCTTGATTGACAATAAGCAAGCA
>JASEGY010000115.1:8014-9267 GCA_030019105.1 bacterium
CTGCCTGTGACCAAAAGGCTTATTGTCGATTTGGCGAGGGCAAAGCACGAGGTCTGTAATTACAGAGAGTGTATGTTATCCTTTTCCTACTTGAGCAGCAGAGGATCAGTATACAGTTCTGGGCTTGAAACCTCCAGGCTTTATGCCTTTCACCGCTTTGCGGTGATTAAAGTAGAGGTAAAGAAAAGAAGCGATTAGCTTCTAAATCATACAAGGAGGTAAAGATTAATGAAGGGAACCGGATTTTTAAAGGAAGTAGTAGTTTTCTTATTTACTCTGACTCTGGGAGCCAGCACAGGATGGGCGGGTAATTCCAAGGATGCCGGGACAGCCTCAGCCGCTTTTCTCTACCGTTTGTAATAAGAGCCTATCCCAAAACTGGTAGTCGCAGGCTTTAGCCTACACAACCTAAAGGGTGGTGCGGTTCCCCAGGGCAATCGCATCAAATTTCGACCTGAGCAAATAGCCCTGAAAGGGCAAAACACTATAGCTCAGGGCAACGCCCCACTGCCATTAAGTTAAGCGTAAGGTCCTTTTGTGCAACCACCTAAAAGCCCCGAAGGGGCGTCCGATAATAGCCCAGCGATTTATCGCTGGGATCAAGTAACGAGTAACGGCTAAAGTCCCGTAGGGACGATTGAAAAAAGCAGAGCTTCGGTTCAGCCGTCCCTACGGGACTAGGACTTAGCTTTGACATTGTTTCCCAGCGATAAATCGCTGGGCTATTTTCAAGTGTCCCTATGGGACAGGGTTGTCAGCTAAGTCGAACAATAACAACAAACTACCGCTAACTTAATGGCAGTGGGGCAACGCCCTGGGAACAGAGGAATAAAACCAATGAGCCCTGAAAGGGCGAAACAAAAACTGGCATCGTTGCAAAGTGCTGAAATAGCGGCTTTACACTTTAAGCAATTTTAGCAATGTGTGAAGTGACCATAAACAGCCTTTTACCGCTCTGGAAGCCGCTTTGGGACTTTTTTGTGTTCCAGTTGGAGAACAAAAAGTGTAAACCGATCTCTGGTTGTTTCCAGGCCAAATGAAACGATGCCCAAAAACTTGTATCGCCCTTACAGGGCTTGATTATCTTTGTGTGTTCTCTCAAACCCAGGGCGTTGCCCTGGGCTGTAATGTTACGTCCCGTTGGGGCTTGCGATCTATCTCGCCAAGAAAATCCGTTTGCACAGGTCGATAAAATTTGGAGACCGTTCGTGATTTGTAGAAGAAATGAGGGGGATTTATAACGTAGATAGCTT
>JASEGY010000116.1:0-2676 GCA_030019105.1 bacterium
AACGATTACGACAAGAACAGGAAGAAGAGGAACTTAAAAGTGGCCTGATGCTGAAGAAGGAAAGACTCAAGGCCTACGATAAACTGGCCCGGATGGCTATTGATAAATTAGAGGAGCAGTTTCCTGAGATCACGGCCAAGTTCGCATCTGATGCTAAAGCGCTCCTATCCGAAGTCCGGGAGCTCTGTAAATTGATCGCTACTGAAAAGGGCGAGCTTCCTCCCGGAAGGCAGACCTTGATCGCAGTCAAGACAGATGTCTCCCTTTCAGAATTACAGGAGAGGTACAAAAATGTCCAGTGTGATATCGAAGAAGAAACCGACCGAAGAGGAACTGATGAGGTGGCTGGCCACGAATGAAGGATTTATCCAGGGGCTGACCAGCATAGAGGATGAACCCACAAAACTGGCTTCCTATCAGATGATCCACCTCAGAGACTCTTCCAAGTTCAGAATCAGAGAGAAGGCCAGAGGTGTCGGGTTTTCCTTTATCTGTGCGGCTGAAGCCCTGGCCAAGGCTCACCTCAGGAATACCTATACTCAGCACGGTCATAAATAGTGATTTTGAAGTATCCTCTTCAAATTTAAGGGTAACTCGGGACATCCTCTCAAATTAAGTTGGTAGATGCTCTATCCATTATAGAGAAATATTATATTGTTGAATACCACCTTTTTACTTACCATTAAATTTGAAAAGGATACATTTTGAATAGGTTGTAAGTTGTAGGTTGTAGGTTGTAGAAGTAACTTACAACCTACAACTTACAACCAAATTACCCTGAGTTATTGAGAAGATACAAAATCGCAGATTATGCCCGCGTTGAGTATACACGGGTATATTTGTCTCCATGAATTTAGAGGAGGCCATCGAGAAGATACGCTATGCCAATATGCTCTATGATTCTCTTCCTCTTCGCTGGCAGAAGAAGAAAGTCATCGATAACCGGACATCTATTGAGTTCGAGGATTCCACCAGACGCTTTAGATCACGCTTGATCTCCCATCCCTGTAAAAACCCGAGAGGTAAGCACAAAGCCGATGTCTTCCTGGATGAATTTGCCCATTACGGCGTTTATAGACAACGTGCTATCTATGTGGCATCGGTGCCTATTATCTCCAGAGGAGAGGGTCAACTAACCATCGGCTCTACCCCAATCGCTTCAGGAGACCTCTTTCACGAGATCATGAAGCAGGAACGGAAGAAATACCCTAAATTCTCAAGGCTAAGTATTCCCTGGTGGGAATGCCCTGACTTTTGCCACAACATAGAGAAAGCCCGGGCAGAAGCCCCCCATATGGAAACCGCCGAGAGAGTCCATGCCTTCGGCAAAGAGATAATCATCGACATCTTCTATTCCCAGCAGTCTGTCGGAGAGAAAATCTATCTGTGCGCAATTTTGTAGTGGTCGAGCTTGCTCGATGTTTTGGCAGAGCAAGCTCTGCAACTACAATAAGATGCCGTGAACATTGGGATTCTCTATTTCACTCCGACAGACTGATAGCAAGGATCATAAGTTGTTCACCTCTTATATATTGAGTCAAGGCTATGCTTGCGATGTAGGGGGCTGTTCTTCGAACTATCTTGTCCCTAATAACTTCAAGAAATCTCCTACGCTTACAATCTGCACTCCATAATAATATTTAAGATTAGCCAAATGAGGGTCAAAACTAACCAAATAGTCAGCTTTACCCTCCAGAGCACAAGCTAAGAACATGTTGTCTTTTGGATCTTCGGATTTTTCTACTTCATACAGGCCTTTAACTCTCAGTGCCTTTTTATAGATTGTTTTCACCAAACCTTTAATTTGTTTCTCTTTGATGTTGTATTTCTCTTTAATATGGGGACGCTTTACTACTTTCAGAAACTCATCAATAAGTTGCGGTGAGATAACTAATACGAAGTTGCCCTTTCGCCAACTATTAATCAAAGCCGCCGCTTTCCCTTTTTCAGAAATCAGTCCGCTTATAAATATGTTAGTATCTATCACTGCTTTAAAGAGAGTTAGCGATTTTTGCATCCCTTTCTGCCCTCACTTCCTCAACCGCACTGGTAACATCTGTCAAAATCTCATCTTCGGAAAATCTTTTGTTACCTTTTCTTATATCAGACAATATCCTGTCAAAATCATCCCAGTCATCTTCAATCTGCCTTAAGACAATTATTCCTTCATCTCCAATTATTTTAAATTTTGCCCCTTGTTTTAAATGCAATCTATTGACAATCCCTTTTGGGATAGTTAAGTAACCATTTGATAGAAATTCAGCATATTGTATGGTTTGAGCCATTTTTATGCACCTCCTTCCTGCAATTTGCTCACAGTTCCAGCTACATTGACTCTTTTATCATCAAGAGCAAATTCATCCGAGAACCTTTTTAATTCCCCTCATCCATCCTTTCTCTTTTAACTGAAGATAGCATAAATCAGTCTCAAAGTCAAGGGTTTTCGAGAAAGTCGGAGAAGTTCATCACCCATCTCCATGATCTTTCAGTTATGGCTAAGGATGCCCGGCAGCTTCCTATGAAGTCGAGAAAGCGGGATATCAACAAGATGGGCATCGGGGCCAGGGCCTCTGTTCCGGCTACTGAAGGTCAGGACCCGGGCGTGAGGCAGAAGCCGGCCTATAGCGCTCAGTAAAATTGAGCCGGGTATGCTCAGATAAATTGAGCCACTAATAA
>JASEGY010000116.1:3841-9131 GCA_030019105.1 bacterium
TACTATAGTGCTTAAGAAAAAGATTTTGGGGTTGGCTATCAATTGGAGTTTAGGCTTTAGCCTTTCATAACTAATGAAATCCTAAAGGATTAACTCCAAAAGTTGAACAGCCTGTCTTGAGTTCGCTTACCCCAAAAACATTATCTTAAAAGCTATACCTTGGTCCGGTTTATGGGATTGCTCCGGCAGGCAAGACCATCAAGCTAAGCTGGATTGAATACTGAGCAGCGAAAGGGTGAGGGTCGTATGAGCGTAAGTTTCACCAGCGCAGGAGTTAGCTTGCCTCCGGGTAAGGAGAATCAGTTTCTGCAATATCTGGATGGTCGATGGCAGGCCGCAACTCCCTTTTCCAGGGATATTGATACGGTTTCGACCGACCATGAACTGGACGCAACGACGAATATCCTTTTCGTTGATGCCACGGATCACGATATTCATGTCCTGCTTCCTCCTGTGGCCGACGTCGAAGACAGAAGCTATAAAAAAGAAGAAAGGAGGGAATGTTGAATGGCAACCAGACGTAGACAGATTTTCTTTGGGGCCGATGCTCCGGCATCTCCGGCTCTAAATGAGCTGTGGTATGACACTACAGGCGGAGCCGGTGGGGTGCTGAAGCGGTGTACTGTTGGAGGCCCAACTCCGACCTTCCAGGCTCTCAATGACATCGATGCCTGGAATGCAAAGTTGTCAAAAAGTGCAACCAGGGAGGAGGGACTCCTACCTTCACTGAGGTTGAAGGAGGAGTAGGTGGCGCTAATGTTGCAACCAAAGTTGTGGCTGTTGATGGTAGTGGCGACTTCACGGATATTCAGCCTGCTGTTAATGCGTTGCCTGCTGATGGAGGTGCGGTCTATGTCAAAGAGGGCATTTATGATGAATCGGTCGAGACTCAATATCAGCCGCCAGTGACAATTAAAGGAAGGGCCAAGATTGAAAAGGATAGATTAGTCCTGCCCGGTGGAGAATCCTTAGATGTCGATGGTCGAGTTACCTTCCGGACTGAGGAACTGAGGGCGAAGGGAGTTCAATTGGACTTCGGTGCCAGGATCGGTGTTGATGGAGGATCATATCTCGTAATCCGTATTGAAAGGACTTCTGAAGTAGGAGACGAATTTCTCCTTACCAGGGTCTTCTTACAAAAAGCATGACTAAAGGCAGATTCGGAGATTGGAAGAAATGCAGAGATATTATGCGGGGATACGACCGCCGTATAGCCAAGAAGTGCACCGTCGCCTTGATGCGGGCGGGGCTGAAACTGGAATCAATCATCAAGGATCGAATCATTCAAAGCAAGGGCATGAGCCCCCTTCATCCATTCACCATTGTCATGCAAGGCTCCAGTAAGCCCCTGATCGATAGAAAGGAGGAGGTTAAGAATGGCCAAAGAATATTTGGGGCCTGGAGTTTTCGTTGAAGAGATTCCAAGCGGCACTTATCCTATTCAAGCCGTCGGAACTTCAACCGCAGGCTTTGTGGGTGTCGCCACGAAAGGGCCCCTGAACCAACCCATGCTCATCACGAATTGGTCGCAATTTGTCAAGCATTACGGAAGTTATCGCAGAGATTCTTTCCTGGCTTATACGGTTTATGGATTCTTCCTTAACAAGGGGAAGAGGTGCTATGTCAATCGGGTGGCTTCCGCATCAGCAGCGATTGCGTCCTACCTTCTTGAAGACCCTACTCCAGACGGACCCGGGCTCGGGCAGATTTTTACTATTTCGGCTCTCAACGAAGGAACCTGGGGCAATTCTCTCTCTTATAGTATTACCCGGCAACATTTGCGTTATCCACGAGAATTATAGAGATCACAAGGGTCGATAATTTTTGTCCTTTGTGTCCCTTATGTCCCTTATGTCCTTTGTGATTGTGGTAAATTGGTTTGGTTGCGGCAAGAGGCCTCGCTATAAGTGAGTGGGTAGATGAACTTACAAGAGATACTCGAAGATGAAAAATTGACCAGGCTGAAGAATAGATATTTCGGCATCTGGCGGGGTGTGGTCACTAACGTCAATGATCCAAAGGGCCTTGGCCGGATCAAGGCAAAGGTGCACGAGCTTCTGGGGGATAAGGATGAAACCAACTGGGCTTCGTATTGCGCTCCCTTCGGAGGAGGTGGACACGGCTGGTTTTTCATGCTATCTCCGGTGACTAAGGGAGCGAAAGACTGCCCCCTATCGATACGGTGGGGGGCCTAAAGGAAATGTGGGAGCCTACACGATCGATCAATTACGAAGCTCCCACGCCTACATCGATTCATGCCATAACAAAGAAGCGGCTAAAGGGGGAGGGGATGAAGAGACAGTAGAGCAGGCCATTGAGAGAGGCCCGACTGAGCAACTAAAGACCAGAAATCGGGCGGTCACCGCTGAAGATTTTGAGACTTTAGCTCTGGAGAGTTCCACGGGAATTGCCCGGGCGAAGGCCCTTCCTCTCTTCGACCCAGCTAATCCGGACGGGGAAACTCCAGGCGTGGTCTCGGTCATTGTTGTGCCGGAAGGTGGAGGAACTATGAGCGAAGGGTATCCTCTTCAAAAGTTATGGTAACTCGGGACATTCTCTCAAATCAAGTTGGTAGATGTTCTAACCAGTATACAGAAATCTTGTATTACTCATCACTACTTTTTTACTTACCCTAAGATTTGAAGAGGATACAGCGAAGCCTTGAAGAAGAGCTTGGCACCACCCAGTATAAGTACATGCGGGATTCTTATTACCTGCAGGCAAGAACTACCACCCCACCAGATACGGCAATTGAGCTTGCCAGGGTTGAACTCGAAGCCGGAGCAACGGCAATATTTGATGTAGCCGACCCGAATAATCCGGGAGTCAATGAAATCGATCTTCGCTATCGGAAGTATACAGGAAAGGAGGTCGTCAATCTCCAGGAGCTTTCGGATGTAAGCAAAGAAGAAGCGGATGCCTTCAATACAATGAATAACCCTTCGGCCTCGAATCCGGTTGCTACTATTCAAGACGTAGATAACAGGGTCGATCCTGTTAAAGATGAAGTTGAAACGGCCAGGGGCGACAGAAGCAGCCTGGATTCCCGTCTGGATGTGATGCTCAAAGAGGATGGCACCTTTAAGGGGATCACTTCGATCAATCCTCAACCTCCTCTATCTGGAGGCGGGACAAGCGGAACCGTCCAGATTGGAATTGCCCCGGCAACTCCTACCGAAGCTGGTTCAATGTCTGCCGCTGACAAGGCAAAACTTAACGAAATAGAAGTAGGGGCAACCGCTGATATGACTGGCGAGGAGATAGTTAATCTGATTGAATCCTCGGAACTGCTCACATTAAGCAAAGGAGCACCCGGAAGTAAAGATCAACCTCAACTTTATTCCCAACCACAATGGAAGCGGTTTGATCCGATTTCTGAAGCAAGTCAATGAACTGGAGCTTCCTTCCCACATAACCGTCACTCCCTCTTATCTGACGGAATCCAAGGTCTCCGGCCCGGTGGAATTTAACGTGGCTAACTATCTCAAGGAGATGATCGAGGTAGTGGAGAACCAGGAAGATATTCTTGGCCGGGTAAATGTTGATCCAGGCAAGAGAGTCTCTGGCTTTTCGTCCACGATCTCCAACTCCTGGGTTGCAAGCGGAGAACGATCACCCTGTCGGATAAAGGGTATGCCCTTTGTAACATATTCAACTGTGAGGGGAAAATCTTCAAAGGCCCCTTAGAGGCGGCTGCTTTTATCTGGGAAAGATTGGTGAGGGTCTGCCGGGATTGTGAGTTCTACCCTGACGACTGCATTGAAGCGATCAGAACTGACAGATGTTCCAGATTCAAGCTGGGTTGTAATCATTGTCCCATCATCTACATCTGCGCCCTTCGGTGTCCTTATGCCCGTGAGGTTGAAGCCGACCTCTGGGTGGGTAAGACGGATTTGCAGTGTATTGGATATCCTCTCCTCAGAATCTTTGCCAACTGGCTTATGCACAGGAATAGGAGCTGGAAAGAGATTCAAGGAGAGGTAACCACAATGCAGACGGTAACTCCATAAGGAGGAGCGATCAAGTGAATAATGGATTAGAGACAGCCAGTATATATCTTACTGAGAACTGCAACCTGAAATGTGACTACTGCTATGAAGACCATAATGGCCGGGTGATGGATTCTCAGGTAATGGATAGGGTTATCGAGTTCTGCTGTGATAATGCCTGGCAGAAGCAATTCAGGTTCTGGCTCTTTGGTGGAGAGCCATTTTTGGTGGAGGATCGTATCCTCGAATTCATCCCAAAGGCAATCCAAACGGCTCGGAAGAAGGGGATTACTCCCAGGTTTAATGTCCTGACCAACGGAACGATCTTTAGTTCGGCTTTTGCCGAGTTTTGGAGATCTCACGGATATGTTGCCCTGCAAGTCAGTCTGGATGGAGTCAAAGAGGCTCACGACCGACATCGGAAGACGAAGGATGGGAAACCTACCTTCTCAAGGATTGTGGAGAATATCAAGGAGTATCTCAAGTACCGGCGAGACTTACATATCCGCTTGACGGTGATGCTGGATACGGTGAGATTCCTCTCTGAATCCATCCGATTCATCCTGAATCTGGGAGTAAGGACTTTTGCCCTTATGCCTGTGCATGAGGTGGAATGGAGGAAAACGGACAAAAAATAGTTGCAAGTTTGGTTAGGCTATGGTATTTTAGTAGGGGTAAAGCGACATGGAGGCATTAGGCTTCTTGCAGTTGTGCGGTTATGTTGCCAACATTATTGTTCCAAAGTTCCGTGATGGGAATGAGGATGTTTCCATACCTACTAACTGGCCAGCAGTAAGTTCTCCATAAGTGCTTGATTTCTCGACACTTAAGTTTTTAGCAATTCAGCTATAAGCGCATAGAGAAAACGCTTTAGTTTCAGCAACTTACAGAGTGTCCATCCTGGGAAAAGCTGAGAACTTACTACTGTCCAGCTACTAAGATTAACATGTTAACAGCGAGGAGGAATAAAATGGACAAGATAGCGAAGTTTATTCTGAGTGTAGGATTAGTGTTTTTCTGGCCTTTCACTTTAAGCGAAGCGCAGGAGATTGGTAGTTTTGGGACAGGCCAAGATGTGGTTATCATTGACTCCCTTGATGGGGGAGAATGTGCTTCACCTTTCTCCCCAAGAGAGTATAACTGGAGCTCAGGCAGTTTACCCCCTAATGACAAAAGGGCAATGCTTCTCTATAAAGATAAACCTTATTCAGAAAGACCCGGGCCTTACGAGGTAAGAGATTATGGACATGTTCAAATATTAAACCCGGATGAAAATGAAAGGGAAACAACAAAGTATTTAC
>JASEGY010000117.1 GCA_030019105.1 bacterium
TAATCCGCAATCTGCGATCCAAAATTGGTTTGGTTGCGGCCAGAGGCCGCGCTAATGATACCATTGACCAGAAGGGTGATCTCCACTATGATTCCTCTGATCCGGTGGGAATCGAGATTGGAACCGGCGTCATCAGATGGGATTCTTCAACCATTCCTGCCTTAACCCAGCTTCAGGTAGGCCAGATCATCCAGATCAGATTGACTGTCACCTGTGAAAATGATGCCGACAGCGGGACTGAAGAGATCAATACTGTCTATACATGGGGAGAGGATGAGACAGGGGAGCTAAGAGATGATCAGGATACGGCCGCCATTACTGTCATTGAGCCATACTCGGCCATCAACATCCAAAAAACAGCCTCTCACGGTAAGATCGAGACCAACAAGGAGGAGTCCTACACTATTACGGTGGTGAACATTGGCCGTCAAATCCTGACCGGTAATGACGGCAGTCAGGCTCTGACGGATGTTACGGTGATTGACACCCTGCCGGCCGGTTTAACCTACTATTCGACTACCTTTGATTCTGATAAGGTGACTCATCCGGCTGATCTGGTCTGGCAGATAGCCAATCTGCCTATTGGTGCCTACGAAGAGATTCGACTGACGGTCAACAGCGACAGCGATGTGGCTGCTTACGGCGGAACGACCACCCCGACCAACTTAGTCATTGCTACCGGCACAGACGAATCCGGTGACACCCAGACTGATACGGCTACTGAAACCTTACCTTTAAAGATCAAGCGGGCCTCCATCAACATTGAAAAGACCGCCTCGGCGGGTCAAGGCTATGCCGGAGGCACCCTGACCTATACCCTGACCATCACCAATAACGGTGACCAGGTTTTGACCGGAGTGACGATTACCGATAGTATTCCCACGGGCATTTATTTCAAGAATGACCAATTCGATGCCGCCAATGTAACCCGGACTGTCACCCGGACAGACACCCTGGCCTGGGTGATTGCCGATCCTTTTGAACCCGGTGAAATTGAGGAAATCAGGATTACGCTTGACCTTGACCGGGACCCGACTAAGGTGACTAATCCTATTTACAATGCAGCCCGGGTTGAGTCTTACGATGAATCAAACAACCTGGTAACCGACCAGGACTTCGAGAGCCTGCCCTTAGAGGTTCCAGCCGCCATTATTGACGTTAAGAAAACGGCGACGGAGCCAATGGTGCCGTTGGGCGGAAGCATCACCTATATCTTCAATATCACTAACGTCGGGCTTCAGGAATTAACCGACGTGCTGGTAACAGAAAATATCCCCAGGGGCTTGACCTACTATTCCTCCATTTATAACTTGGATAATGTTTACCTGCTAAATACGTCTGACACTGTCCAGTGGAAGATATGCAATCCGGCCACTCCCTTTGATGCGGCTGATACAACCGATGAGTTGGATATCTTTGAACCCAATGAGACCGAAGAGATCAGGGTAACCTTCTTAGTTGATCGTGATCCGACCCGGGTGGATGATCCGGTTGAAAACCGGGTTGACGTGGAGGCTTACGATCAGGCCGGTTCGTTAGTAGAAGACTGGGATGCCGAGAGCCTGCCGCTTTACATACCCCATCCTTCTATTGACATCGAGAAGGTCGCTTCACAGGGTTCGATTGTCACTGGTGAATTCGTTACCTACACCCTGACTATTGATAATAACGGCGATCAGGACCTCCATCAAGTAGTGATCAGAGAAGATATTCCGGACGGGCTGACCTTTGTGCAGACCCAATATGATGAGAGCCGGTTGATCTTTACTAATGATACAACCAGCTTAACATGGACCGTAATCGAAACAGCCGGGGATACCTATTTCATCCCTGGCGAGCCGGTCACCTATCTAATAACTGTGATTAATAACGGAGACCAGGCCCTGACCGGCGTCCAGGTCATTCCTGATATTCCGGCCGGGCTGACATACCAGGGCAGTCAGTTTGATGAGACCGTTGTTCAGCCTGATCCGGCTCTACCCGCCTTCACTATTTCAGAGTTGCCCATTGGTGGATATGAAGAGATCCGGATCACCCTGACCACAGATCCCAATGTAGATAC
This sequence comes from bacterium, assembly GCA_030019105.1. Taxonomy (GTDB): domain Bacteria; phylum UBA9089; class JASEGY01; order JASEGY01; family JASEGY01; genus JASEGY01. Next base: position 2,063 of record JASEGY010000117.1, read on the forward strand.
CTACACCTCTAATCCGGTCATTACAGCGGTTACCACCACCGGAACTGATGAGGCCGGAGATTCGGTCAGCGATACCACTGAGGCCGGCCTGCCGCTTCAGATCAAGCGGGCCAATATCGACCTTGAGAAGACAGCGACTGAATCGCTCATTATCCCGGGCGAATATATCAGCTACATCCTAACTGTAACTAATAACGGCAACCAGGAACTGACCGGGGTGGTAGTGACCGAAGTTGTGCCGGCCGGTCTAACCTACGTTGACTCTCAATTTGACAAGATCCATGTGACTGAGCTGGGTAATATGCAGTGGTCGATTGCCTCACCTTTCAAATCGGGTGAAGTGGAGGTCATTCGAGTCAGGTTCTTAGCCTCTTCCAACCCGGCCTTGATCACTGATCCGGTCGAAAATATCGGCCTTGTCCATCGTTTGGGCAATTGGATCAATTTTGTAGTGGTCGAGCTTGCTCGACAGGACGGCAGAGCAAGCTCTGCAACTACAACACCCAATTCGGTCAAGCACTATTGGCCGAAACGATGGACAAGGCCAAAATATCGCCTCAGTAACGGCCAGGGATGAATCTCTCAGAGAGGTTCAGGATTCGGATGACGAGTCGGTTCCGGTCAAGGCTACCCTGAGCAAATTAGAGGTCTGGAAGACAGCGACCACAGGAGTGCTCATCCCCGGCGAGCCAATTACTTACGTAATTACAGTCCTGAACGCCGGTGACCAGGAATTGCATAATATTACCGTGGTCGAAAATGTCCCGCCAGGACTGACCTACCTGCGTTCCGGCTTTGGTCCGGGAGTAAGGCCGAGCCGGCCTGGCGGAATCTATGACCCGGATAGTCGAACCCTAAAATGGGAGTTCCCGGCTATTGCCGGTGGAGAGAGTGGTGTGGTCAGCTTCCAGGTCAGGGTAAATAACGACGTCCCGCCGGGAACAATTGTCGGCAACGAAGTTAAAGTTATGGCCGATGGATTCACCGAACCGGTTATTGACGGCGTTGGCGTGAGAGTCAATCTGGCTAAGCTCAGGATCAGAAAGGATGCGGATAAAGATAAGGTCGGGCCGGGCGAGGAAGTAAGATATACCCTTTCCTACTGGAGCAGTGGTAATACTCCGCTAACCGGAGTGAGGCTTACTGATGTGGTTCCTGATTACACTAAGTTCAGTTGGGTTGATGAACAGGGCAATTACGATGAGGCGACCAGGACTATTACCTGGTCAGTGGGAGACCTGGCCCGCCAGGCCGGCTCGGCCCAGGGCGGGTTTGAAGAGGTAAGCTTTGGTGTGGTGATAGATAACGAGGTGCCTAATGGGGCCTGGATTATTAATACGGCCCGGATTGTATCTGACCAGACTGAGCCGGAAGAAAGCAACCGCATGGTAACCGCCTTTATTCCACCCGAAGCGCCGGCCATTTACCTGGAGAAGAGCGTGGATAAGACCCTGGCTCAAGAGGAGGATGTGCTTACCTTATACCCTGACCTGCACCAATTCGTCTCGCACCGCCCAGGAAACCAATGTCGTGATTACCGATAAGCTGCCTGACCTGGTGGATTATATAGAAGGCTCAATTACCGGCGCCGGAAGATATGATCCGGATAGTCGAACCCTGCGCTGGTCGATTGCCACTGTCTGGGCCGGTCAGAGCTCTTCGGTCGGCTATCAGGCCAGGATAGCGAAAGGCTCTACCGGACAGATTATTTCCAATGACGCCAGGATTACCGGAGATAATACCTTGCCGAAGGTGAGCAATACTGTCTTTACCACAATAGGTCAACCCAAAGTATAGCTCTTAAGATAAATATTTTGGGGTAAGCGAATTCAAGACAGGCTATGTAGCTTTCGGAGTTAATCCTTTAGAATTTCATTAGTTATGAAAGGCTAAAGCCTAAAGTCCAAAGGATAACCAACCCCAAAATCTTTTTCTTAAACACTATAGCTCAATTAGCCATAAATAAGACGGCTGATGTGGGTGCGGCTGAATTCGGCGATATTATTACCTATTCCATCTCATATCAGAATGTGGGCAATGGCCCGACAACCCAGACTATTCTGGTTGATTCCCCCGCGGAGTGCACCGAATATGTCCTGGAGACAGCTTCAGGTGGCGGGAGTTATGACCCGGCTTTGAATCTGATCACCTGGGAGATAGGAAGACTGGAGCCCGGCCAGGGCGGGGTAGTCACCTATCAGGCCCGGGTCACCTGTGAGCTTACTACCGGAGAATTTATCCAGGGTGAGGCTGTCTTAGACAGCTTAGAGACTGATCCGGTATCTGATGTGGCCATCGTGGCATATAACCGGATCAAGATCAAGAAGCAGGTCAATAAATCCGAGGCGGCCCCGGGGAATGTGCTTACTTACACCCTGAATTACGGGAATGCAGGCCGGGCGCCGATGCTGGGTGCGGTTATTACGGACCAGCTTCCTTACCGGACGGAATTTATCTTAGAAAGCAATATTGACGCGGCTTATGAAGGCCTTAGCCAGACCCTGACATGGAGTCCGGGCACCCTGAGGCCTCAAGACCAGGGCAGTTTAAGCTACCAGGTTCTGGTGAAAGAGGATGTGCCTAATAACGAGCTGATCGTCAATGATGCCATTATTCAGAGCCAGACCACTCTTCCTCAGCGGAGTAATGAGGCGCGGACCATTATCCGGTATCCGGGCATTGAGATCAGCAAGGGGGTTTCTCCTCGCGGGGCCTATATCGCAGATGTGGTTGATTACACCGTGACGATTAGAAATACGCGGGCGGGTGATGCTTTTTCCTGCGTGTTAGAAGATGCCATGACCCCCGGCCTGGCCTACGAACCGGGGACGACCTTCATCCAAATTGGGGAAGACGAGCTGACGGAGTTTGGTGATTCCCAGGGCGAGAATCCTTATTGCTGGAATTTAGGGGCGATTAAAGGGTTCTCCACGGTTACCCTGACATACAAGGTGCTGGTAACGGCTGAAGCGCCGGAGGGCGTGGATACCAATACGGTAACCATCATTGGTAAGGACATTAGCGATAATACGATTTACAATCGGGCCACGACAGACCTTTTAGTCATCAAGCCCAAATTGACCATCAAGAAGAGCGCTTCGAGGCCTTCCGCCAGGTTAGGTGATCTGGTCACCTACACCATTGAAGTCAATAATATCTCGGCCAGAGAGATCAGGGAGGTGGAGGTAGTTGACGAGGTGCCGCCGGGATTTACGGTTCTTCGTGAAACAATGGAGCCTAAACCGGCTAATGAGAAGAATCCTTTTATCTGGAAGCTGGGTGATCTGGCGGCCAATAGCCAAAAGACTATTACCTACCAGGTAGTCATTGGAACCAATGCCGTCGCCGGCCTAGCAGTCTGTCGGAGTGAAATGGAGAATCCCAATGTTCACGGCATCTTGTTGTAGTTGCAGAGTTTGCTCTGCCAAAACGTCGAGCAAGCTCGACCACTACAAAATTGCGCACAGATAGATTTTCTCTCCGACAGACTGCTAGGTGAAGTGTGGTGGGTAAACTGAGATGGATACTCACGCTATAGAGGTTCTGGAATTTGATAAGATTAAAGAGATGGTCCGGGAAAGGACTGTCTCTGCTTTTGGCAGACACCTGGCTGACCGGCTTAGACCTGAAACCGACCTGGAAACAGTCAGAAGAAAACTGCAAGAAACAACTGAAGCCAAAAGCATTCTCCAGAGGGGTGAAACCATACCTCTTCCCCCCTTGCCAGACCTTCGACCCCAAATAAAACGGGCCTCTCTGGGAGGATATCTCTCGCCAACCGAATTGCTTAAAATCAGGGAGGCGATCATCTCCGGCCGACGGCTCAAACAGTCGCTCACTACGAAAGAAGACAGCCCCGCCAGGCCGGCTCGGCCCCTCTTACGATCAATCGCAGACAGAATTCCCTGCCTGCCGGAGATCGAAAAGGCCATTGGGGACTGTATCGATGAAAAGGAAGAAGTCAGAGACAATGCCAGCCCGGAGCTATCCGGCATAAGGGTCAGGATCAGAAAACTCCACACCACTATCTCCAACCAGATAAAAAATCTCCTCCTCTCTCCGGAATACCGGTCAATGATTCAGGACCGGCTTGTCGTAATCAGACAAGACCGGTATTGTATCCCTATCAAAGCCGAATGGGGGCCGAGGTTTAAGGGTTTGATCCTTGACCGGTCTGACAGCGGCGCTACCCTCTTTGGGGAACCGGCCCGGGTAGTACCCCTGAACAATGAGCTGATCGAAAAAAAGGCCGCTGAAAAAAGAGAGATAATCAAGATCCTGACGGCACTGAGTCAACAGGTCGGTCAAGAAGCGGAAGATATAAGGGCGATCCTGGTCAATATAGGCATAATAGATTTCATTACGGCCCGGGCTCAATTGGGCCTTGATCTGGAGGCAGTCGAACCTGAATTAAATACAGCCGGTTGCCTGAACCTCATTGGCGCCAGACATCCTCTCTTAGATAAGCGGGCTGTCCCGGCAGGTGTTTCTCCGGGAGACGGTTTTTCGACTAAGAAACCAGGTTTCTGCGTCCCGATAGATGTTTCCCTGGGAGATGGTTTTACCACCCTGGTCATTACCGGCCCTAACACCGGAGGAAAAACAGTCTCCCTGAAGACAATCGGTCTCTTTACCTTAATGGCGCAGGCCGGGCTTCTTATCCCGGCCAAAGAAGGAAGCAGCCTGGCCGTTTTTAAAGGTGTCTTTGCTGACATTGGCGATGAACAGGCCATTGAACAAAATCTCTCCACCTTTTCTTCCCATCTGAAACAGATAGTCAAGATTATACAAAAGGCCGGGCCTGATTGCCTTGTCCTGATTGATGAAATCGGAACCGGCACTGACCCCGGCGAGGGGGCCGCTCTGGCTCAGGCTATCCTGCAGCATCTCCATGACAAATCCGTTCGCACGGTAGTTACGACGCATTCTAATGAGATCAAAAGGTTTGCCTATCTCATGGATGGGATGGAAAACGCCTGCTGCCAGTTTGATCAGGCCACCCTTAAACCAACTTATAAACTGGCTATTGGGTTTTCCGGAGAGAGCAATGCCTTTGCCATCGCAGCCGGATTAGGGCTGCCCAAAAGGATTATTGCTAAGGCCAGGTCTCTGGCATCTGCGGGCCAGTCAAAGGTAAGTTCCCTGCTTTCTAAATTATCACGGGATTATCAGGCGGCGGCTGAAGAAAAGATGGCCGCTTCCCTGCTCAAGGAAGAAGCGGCCCGGCTGAAGGATGAATATGCGGCCAGGCAGGTTGAGATAAAACAAAAAAGGGCCGGAATTATCAGCGAGGCCCAGCGGGAAGCCCGCGATGTTATCTACAAAGCTGAAAAGGGAGCCAAAGAAATCCTGGCTCAATTGAGGCAAAACAAAGGAGATGAGGCCGCTTATTTGAAGGCCAGGCAGAGCCTGACGGAACTGGCCAAAGAGTTTAAAGAAGAAGAAACAGAGAAAGCCCGGGCAGCTTCTTTCTCCAGTGGAGATTTCGCCCTGGGAGATGAAGTTTTGGTAGGGAGACTGGAGGCAAGAGGAGTAATTGTGGAAGCCCCTGGAGCCGATGGCAACCTTTTTACCATCCAGGCTGGGGGGATCAAACTAAGAGTCTCTCTTTCAGAGCTGAAATTAACCGGAGTCAAAAAAACAACATCCGCTCCTCTTCCCGGGGAGGCTGTCCCTACTTCCCCGGAAATCCCGGATCGACTTTACCTGCTGGGTCTAAGCCGGGAGGAAGCCTTAATCAAGATAGAGGGCTATCTCTCTGAGGCCGCCGCCGTTAATCTTTCTGGTGTCTACCTCGTTCATGGTAAAGGGGCCGGCATACTCAGAGCAGCTATTCATCGCTACCTAGAGCATCATCCCCAGGTAGAGTCTTTTCGGCTGGCAGAGCCGGCTGCGGGAGGAAGCGGGGTAACTCAGGTGAAAATTCGGATTGAGGATTGAGGATTGCAGATTTAGGCCGGCAATCAGTATCTTCTCAATGTTTCGGGAGCAATTGCGGGCAGAAACCATGTTTCTTGAAGAAACCCGGTTTCCGGGGCACTATTTTACCCCGAGTTATTGAGAAGGTACGACCATCACTTGCGCTGTTCTATCTCGTCTGATGTTGTTGAACATTTCCTTGACTTAGAGGAAAATTTATGGTAATCTTAGGTAAATGCTGAAAGATAGGTATTGCAAGAGTTAGTTTGGAGATACGATGAAAGTTTATCGCATCATCTGGTTGCCCGAAGTTGAAGACAAACTGCTTTACAAGCACAATGTGCTTGTCGATGAAGTTGAAGAGGTGTTGTTTGACAAACCGCACATTCGATTTGTGGAAAAGGGCCATCGAGAAGGCGAGGACTTGTATGCAGCTTATGGACAGACTGCATCTGGTCGTTGGCTGATTGTCTTCTTTATTCTAAAAGACAATAACGTGGCACTGGTTATCAGTTCACGCGACATGGAACAGAAGGAGCGACGGTTGTATGGCAGAAAATAAAGTCAGCAGTATTTCTCATTCGCGCACATTAGAAGAAATGGCCGAGTTTTGGGATACCCATAGTCTTGCCGATTATGACGATCAGACCTATGAAGTTCAGATGACATTCGATCCTTCGGCACGACGTACAGCGGTAAACATTGAGCCAGAGTTGATGATAGATATATTACGTATTGCACACGAGCGCAAGATTAGTACGCAAACACTGGTCAACGTTTGGTTGCGCCAACATGTGGATCGTCTTACTGCTTAGTTGTATATTGACCGCACTTAGGTTTTGTGAAAATACATGGTACGCGTTCAGGTAGTCTGGTGTCAGGTGCCTGGTGGTCTGGTGGTTTAACAAATACCAGACACCACGACACCGGATCACCTGAACGGTTACATTTTTACAAATTCTATTTGCGCTCAGGTCAGTATATAGACTTCATGAAAAAGATTTTGGGGTTGGTTATCCTTTGGAGTTCAGGCTTTAGCCTTTCATAA
>JASEGY010000118.1 GCA_030019105.1 bacterium
TATAGTATATAGAAATGGGTGAGTCAAGTGAAAAGTTGAGGAAAAGAGGAAAATTGGGGAAATAATTTGGGGGATCGAGCAGCCAAAGAGAGCGGGTGGGTAAAATTAGGGCACTATCCTCCCCTGGTGTCCCAGGATGATAGCGCAAGAGTTGTCTCGTTAAGTCTGTTCTGGCAGGGAGTTCCGGCAGGTAGATAAAAGCCGTTGACAAAGGGGAGGAAATGGGGTATCTTGGAGAAACCATAGTCCTTAAATCAAAATTCCTATCATTATTTCTTCCATTAGGAGGCGAGGCGCACTGATTTTTGACGGCATTTCAAGCGGTTGATAAGATTTTTTTCAAATCGCCCAAATAGCAGCTTTACACTTTTGAAGCGGAGCGCATGGTCGAGTTTAAATTAGGCTACGCAACTTCTTTGGAGTTAATCCTTTAGGATTTCATTTGTGAAAGGCTAAAGCCTAAACTCCCCAAAAGTGTAAACCGATTTCCAACGATTTCCAGGCTGAATGAAACGATGTCGATTTTATCCAGGAAATAATCTGTGTAATCCGAATAATCTGTGCAATCTGTGTTCCTTTTTTGCACGGCTGAGTAGTTGCAAAATTGCAAATTATGCCCGCCTCAAGTATACAAATGATTTCAAAACAAAGATTGACCCTGATATTGATAATATTAAATTGCCTTTCTTTTGCTCCGGAGGGGTTGGCTCAAACCAGCCTTGAAGAAATATTTGCCAAAAGTAATGAACTCTACCAGGAGGGGAATTATACGGAGGCAGCTAAGGGGTATGAGGAAATAATCAACCGGGGGATGAAAACCCCTGTCCTTTTTTATAATCTGGGGAATGCCTATTTCAGGGATAAGAACCTGGGCCGGGCGATCCTGAATTACGAGCGGGCGGCCAGACTTTCCCCCAGGGATGATGATATCCGCTTCAACCTGGAGTTTGCCAGGGCATTGATCCATGAGCCTGAGGAGCATTGGTTGGACCGGCTTCTTAACCTCTTTTCAATTCACGAGTTGATCCTCTTTACCACCCTTTTTTACTGGCTCCTCATGTTTGGCCTTATCCTTTACCTGTTCAGGCGGGGGACTCTTTGGCTTCGACTAAACCTGGCCATCGCTGTTATCTTTCTTTTAAGTGGGTTATGTCTGGGGACAAAGATTTATTCTGAACAGGCCGATAAACCGGCTGTTATCTTAGAAAAGACCGCCGCCAGAAACGGGCCGGGGGAAGATTATTCGGTCGGATTCAGTCTGCCTGAGGGAAAGCGAGTGGTCATTTTAAATCAGAGAGAAGAATGGCGGGAAGTAGGGCTGCCAAAAGAAGGGCTGAAAGGATGGGTCAAGGACGGGGTGATGGAAGAGATATGAGGATAGATTTTACAGCACAGAGGCCACTGGAGAGTTCCTTACTGTTGCACCTGAGACTGAATATTCGATAAAGCGGCTTTGTCCATCGTTTCGGCAATTTGGGTAGGTTGGGTTGAGGAACGAAACCCAACAATCCACGCTGGTGTTGGGTTCCGCTCCGCTCAACCCAACCTGCCAATTTCGTGAATTGCCCAAACGATGGACAAGGCCGATTTTACAGCACAGAGGCCACTGGAGAGTTCCTTACTGTTGCACCTGAGACTGAATATTCGATAAAGCAGAGTCGGATTCTACCTTGGGGCTCAGAAACCAGGTTTCTTCAAGAAACCTGGTTTCTACCTGCAAGTACCCCGAAATATTGAAAAGATACCGATTTACTACTGTTTACTCTGAAGGCCGGTTCTGTCCTCAAATATCCGGGAGGCAACCAGTAGATCAACCGCACTTTTGAGTTGCGGGTCTGTATCCAGATCGTAAATCAGCTCCTTCTCCCCATTCAGTCTTCTCAGTTCCTTATCGGTTATCTTACGCATCAACTTTTCATCCAGAGCAATTCCGTGAGCGGCGAGTTCTTTCATAAATTTGGAAAATTGTTTTTCAGTATAAGGATTATGTTCAGCCGTAAAATCCTCGATAAATTTACCTTCTTTTAATTTTTCCATTGATTTCTGCTCTTCTCCCCCCCACTTAAACGGCTCTACGGTAATATCCGGCTCAATACCTTTACCGTGGATAGAGACTCCTGCCGGGGTATAATACTTGGCCGTGGTAATAGCCAGAGCTGAATTGTCCGGCAGGGGAAGGACGGTTTGAACTGACCCTTTCCCAAAACTTTTCTGGCCGATGACTACCCCCCGTTTGTTATCCTTTATGGCGCCGGTAACAATTTCAGAGGCAGAAGCGCTCCCCTGATTAATCAAGACAACCATAGGCTGCCGAATGTAGTCGTTACCCGATCTTGCCCCATATTCTTGATTTTGTCTTAGGTCTCGTCCCCTGGTGGAAACAATGGTTCCGGAATTGAGAAATTTATCGGATACATCTATGGCTGCATTCAGGAGTCCCCCCGGATTATTTCGTAAATCCAAAATAAAGCTCTCTACTTTTTCTTCATCGGCCAGCTTTTTAAGCGATAGGGAGAGCTCCTTATCCGTATGCTGATTAAAGGTGGTAATCCTGATATAACCTATTTTACCATCAATCATATCCGATTTTACGCTTTTCATTTCGATAATATCTCTGGTAATGGTAAAATGAAGGGGTTCCTCTACTCCCTTTCGTTGGACGGTAATAGTCACGTTAGTCCCCTTCGGACCCCTTAATTTTTGAACCGCCTCCTCCAGAGCAAGATCTTTCGTTGTTGCACCTTCAATCTCACTAATCCAATCCCCGGCCTTTACCCCGATCTCGTAAGCCGGTGTGCCTTCAATCGGTGAAATAACAGTCAATCGGTCATCCTTGATACCTATGACAATTCCCAACCCGCCAAAACTCCCTTCTGTCTCCACCTTCATCTCTTTGTATACTTCCGGAGTCATAAATCTTGTGTGAGAATCATCTAAGGTGACTAACATCCCCTTAATAGCGCCATAAATAAGTTCTTTTGAGTCTAATTTATCCTCATCAACATAGTAGCGCTGGACTATATTCAAGGCATCGCTAAAGGTTTTTATACTTTCGTAAATATTATCTTTATTATCTTTAGCCGCACCAGTTACCCGGATATCTCCCAGGGTAAAACCGGCGATAACAACAATAGATAGCAAGATCAAAACTTTTTTAAGATTCGTCATTAAATTAACCTCCTTGGCGGGACCTTTTCTCCCTGAAAAACCCGCTTAACATACGGGCACATTCCCTGGTAAATATCCCTTCTCTTATTTCGACTCGATGGTTCAAGGCCGGATGCTGCACCAGATTAGTAATTGAGCGGCAAGCCCCGGATTTAGGGTCAAGCGCCCCATAGACCAGCTCTTTGATCCTGGCCCAGACAATAGCCCCGGCACACATAGGACACGGTTCCAAAGTAACATAGAGAGTAGTATCTATCAGCCTATGATTGTTGAGCATCCGGCTTGCTTCCCGGATAGCTAATATCTCAGCGTGAGCGGTGGGGTCATTAAGCTGTTCGCAACTATTGTGACTGCGGGCAATAATTTTATTGTCCTTGACTAAAACTGCGCCTACCGGGACCTCGTCTTCTTCTAAAGCCAATCGTGCTTCCTCAATAGCCACCTGCATGAAATATGTGTCGTCCATCCTCTCGTTCATTGACCACTGCTCTTTTGGCCTTGTTCATCGTTTCGGCCAATCTAAGACGGTCTATGGTTCACGGTCAATAGCCTGCGAGCTGCCCTTCTATGGACTGTGTGGACTATGTGGACTGTGTAGTAGACTGTGGACTCTATCCCGACTGGGCCAAGCCGGCCTGGCGGCCCAAACGATGAACAAGATGTATCCTCTTCAAATCTATTGGTGTATCTGGTTGTAAGTTGTAAGTTAACCGTCACACCAGCGAACCTGCAACCTACAACAGATACCCATTAAATTTGAAGAGGAGACAACAAGACTGCTCTTTTTTTAGTTTACCTTAAAGAAGTCCATTTGTCAAGAAAAAATCTGCCTTGTCCATCGTTTGGGCCATTGGATCAATTTTGTAGTGGTCGAACTTGCTCGACAGGACGGCAGAGCAAGCTCTGCAACTACAACACCCAATTCGGTCAAGCACTATTGGCCGAAACGTATCCTCTTCAAATCTAAGGGTAAGAGCCAAAGGGTTCAAAATTCAGGGTTCACGGTTCCAGGGTTGGTCACCTTACGCTCTCTCTAACCGTGAACCTTGAACCTTTGAACCTGACAACCTGAGTAGTTACCCAGGTTTCTTCAAGAAACCCGGTTTCTGAAAGTAAGCCGCTCAAACCACTAACCGCAACATTTCCTCAATGGGGATTATTCCAGCCAGGGCCTTTTGGGCAGCCATCTGTTTTAAGCTTTTCATCCCGGACCGCATGGCGATATCTTTCAAGCGATGGGGCGGCTCCCGATTAATAACCGCTTCTTCCAATTCTTCATTCATGACCATAACCTCATATATCCCTGATCTGCCTTTAAGTCCGATGTTATTGCAATATCGGCACCCGGCTCCTCGATAAAGGGTAATCATATCTTCGGTTGACTCAATGCCGAAATCAGCCAGGCTATGTGCCGGAACCTGGTAGCTTTCTTTACATTTAGGGCAGACAACCCGGAGAAGTCTCTGGGCCACAGACATAATAATGGTGGATGAAATGAGGAAGGGTTCCACTCCCATATTAAGCAGCCTGGTAATGGCTCCGGGGGCGTCGTTGGTATGCAGGGAGGCGAAGACCAGGTGGCCGGTCAGGGCCGCATTAACCGCTACCTGGGCTGTTTCAACATCCCTTATTTCCCCCACTAAGATAATATCAGGGTCCTGGCGCAGAAAAGACCTGAGGGCCAAAGCAAAGGTAAGACCAATGTCACTCCTGATCTGCTGTTGATTTATTCCTTTCAGGACATATTCGACCGGATCCTCGGCTGTCATGATATTCTTATCAGGTGAATTAATAGTGGAAAGGGTCGAATAAAGGGTAGTTGTCTTGCCGGAGCCGGTGGGACCGGTGATAAGGATAATGCCATTAGGGGATTTGATCTTTTCCTGATAAATATCCATAACCTCCGGCTCAAACCCTAATTTACTCAGGTCAAGACAGAGGCTCGACGGGTCCAGTATCCTTAAAACCACTTTTTCTCCAAAGGCGGTGGGGGTAATGGAAACACGAAGATCGATTTCTTTTCCCCGTAAGTTAACCTTGGCCCGTCCATCCTGAGGCAGCCGCCTTTCAGCTATATCCAGATGGGACATAAGCTTGAGCCTGGAAGCAATACCGCTGGACATCTTTGTTGGAGGAGATGCAACCGTATAGAGAATACCATCAATCCGGTACCTGACCCTCAATTCCTGTTCATAAGGTTCAATGTGGATGTCACTTGCTCCGACTTTGATCGCCTCGATTAAGATATGATTAACGACATTGGCAATGGGAGATCTGTCATCTTCTACCTCCAGGACACCCATTTGTTTTTCTTCTACGGCCCATTTACTAACAAATCCTTCCTCTTTAGCTTCCTCCTCTTTAAAGATACCATCGATAAAGGCTTCTCTGCCATAATATTTGTCAATTGCCTCGACAATCTGCGTTTCCGGGGCAATAGCCGGTTTTACTTCCAGGTCACCAATCATCACTCGAATATCATCTATGGCCAGGATATCTAAAGGATCAGACATAGCGATGACTACTTCTTTTAGTGTCCTTTTAATAGGGATCAGGGTATGACGCCGGACAATAAACTCAGGAATAAGCTTAATCGCATTAGGATCAAGCTGGTCGATTTCGATCAGATTAATTCGCGGGATGCCTAATTGAGAACTAAGAAAGTCCAGAAGCATCTCTTCATTAATCCAACCAAGGCTCATCAAAATACGGCCCAGCCGCTTACCGCTTCCCTTTTGTTTTTCAAGGGCCTGTTTCAATTGCTCCTCGGTGATCATCCCTCCCTTAACTAACATATCACCCAGGCGGAGTTTCTTCTTAGTATCCATATTCATCACCTCACGAGTTTCGGGTTTTAAGTCTCTATTGCCGCTAAATTACGCTTAAGTCCCTCCCTTGCTTCCACCGCATCCCTATATCCGGCCTCTTCTCTGGCAACAACCTCGACCGGGGCCCGCTGTTTAAATTGCTCGTTTGCTAATTTTTGATTAATCCTGACTAATTCTTTTTCTACGGCGGCTATTTCTTTGAGTAAGCGATTTTTTTCTCTTTCTAAATCGATCAGCCCTTCAAGCGGCATGAAGACCTCCGCCTCTACCCCCCTGACGACTGAAACAGCCGTAGCAGGTGGCTTGACAAGGCCCGCCCCAACCTCAATTGAGGAAAGATAGGCCAGGGAAAGACAATAATCCCGATGTTCCTCTATGATCCCGGCCACATTTTTGGAAGCCGTGTTGATCAGAACCCTGGCCTTAACCCGGGGTGGAATTCGCATCTCTCCTCGAATATTCCGAATAGTATAGACCACTGCCTGCAGCAGCTCCATCTGACTTACCGCTTCCTGGTCAAGCTCATCTTCCTTAAAGGCCGGCCAGGAGGCAACCATAATGCTCCGGTCATTCGGATCAGGCAGTGATTGATAGATCTCTTCGGTAATAAAGGGCATAAAAGGGTGAAGCAGTTTCATGGTGTTTTCCCAGACATACAACAGAAGCCTCTGCACATCCCTTTTCTTATCTTCTTCAGTCCCATAGAGTCTTATCTTAACTACCTCTAAATACCAATCGCAAAACTCATGCCATAAGAAATTATAAAGACCAAGAGCGGCCTCGTTAAATTTAAATTGTTCCAGATCCTCAGTAACTTCTTTAATAACTCGATTAAACCGGGTAAGGATCCATCGATCAGCCAATTCTAAGGAAAAATATTTCCCTTTGTCCTCTGACTGCTCCTTGTCTATTTCCCCTGCTCCCCTCCTCCTTTGCCCCCCTGCTTTTTTATCCCCGTCGATCCCCTCCATATTCATCAGAATAAACCTGGTGGCATTCCAGACCTTATTACAAAAATGGCGGTAGCCCTCTATGCGGTCTTCCGAAAGCAGGATGTCTCTTCCTTGCGATGACAGGGCAGCCAGGGTAAACCTCAGGGCATCGGCTCCATAGCGAGCAATTACTTCTAAGGGATCAATCACATTACCGGCCGATTTACTCATCTTCTTTCCTTCCACATCCCGAATAAGGGCATGCATGTAAACCTTTTTGAAAGGGACATCTCCCATAAACTTAAGGCCGGTCATCATCATCCGGGCTACCCAGAAAAAGATGATGTCAAACCCGGTGGAAAGAACCGAGGTGGGATAGAAGGTTTTCAGGTCATTTGTCTGCTCAGGCCAGCCCATGGTTGAAAAAGGCCAGAGAGCAGAGGAAAACCAGGTGTCAAGAACGTCTTCATCTTGTTTGATCGAGTTGCTGCCGCAGTCACATCGGGCCGGTGACTCACGTTTGACTAAGGTCGCTCCACAGTCGGCACAATACCAGACCGGAATTCGATGTCCCCACCAAATTTGTCTGGAGATGCACCAGTCCCTGATATTGTGCATCCATTCGAAATAAGTGCGCTCCCAGGAACGGGGAATGAACTCAGTCCGGCCTTCTTCTACCGCTTTGATCGCCGGCTCGGCCAGGTCTTGCATCTTCACGAACCATTGTTCGGAAAGATAGGGTTCGACTACCGTTCGACAGCGATAACAATGGCCGGCGGCATATTGATATTCTTCGGTTTTCTTCAGAAGACCCTCACGGGTAAGGTCTTCCAGCAGCCGGGTCCGGGCTTCATATCTATCCATTCCCTGATAGGGGCCGGCTTCTTTATTTAATGTCCCGTCCGGATCTAAGATGTTTATCATGGGGAGCTGATGCCTGTGGCCGATCTCAAAATCATTGGGATCATGCGCCGGTGTGACCTTGACGGCCCCGGTTCCGAATTCAGGATCAACAAAGGAATCAGCAATAATAGGCATAAGACGGCCAAGCACAGGAAGTTTGACTAAGCGGCCGATTAAAGCCGAGAATCTTCTGTCTTCAGGATTAACCGCCACAGCCGTGTCTCCAAGCATTGTCTCCGGCCTGGTCGTGGCTACCGTAATATGATTTGGAAGGGGTAAAGAAGTTTCTTCTCTCTGGATGGGATATTTAAGGTAATACAGGTGGCCGTTCAAGGTTTCGTATTCCACTTCGATGTCGGATAAGGCCGTCTGGCATCTGGGGCACCAGTTAATGATCCGGCTCCCCCGATAGATATAACCTTCTTCATACAGGCTGACAAAGACCTCCTTGACCGCCTTTGAAAGCCCTTCATCCATGGTGAATCTTTCCCGTGACCAGTCGCAGGAAGAGCCTAATCGTTTAAGCTGATTAATAATGCGGTTACCGTATTCTTTTCGCCACGCCCAGATACGGTCAATAAACGCCTCCCGGCCCAAATCCTGTCTGGTCTTTCCCTCCTTAGCCAATTCCTTTTCGACTACGTTCTGTGTGGCAATACCCGCATGGTCGGTCCCGGGCAGCCACAAGGTATTATACCCCTGCATGCGCCTCCATCTGGTTAGAATATCCTGCAGGGTATTATTCAAGGCGTGGCCCATGTGAAGGGAACCGGTGACGTTGGGAGGCGGGATAACAATAGAGAATGGCGGCTTATCCGAATTAGGATCAGCTTTAAAATAACCCTTCTCTTCCCAAAAATGATACCACTTTTCTTCAACCTGGTGTGGATCATAAGCTTTAGGGATATTACATCCTGGCATCTATTTCCTCCCTTGATTCAGTAAAGGGTTTCAATATTCTTGCTTGTCCCTCTATAAAAAGCGTAACAATTGGCCTACCTATTTCTTTACGTATAGATTTCTCCTTTTCATCAGTTAAATCTTCTCCAAAAGCTACTACTTTCTTGTCTGCAATTGCTACCCACATATCAGCGTATTCTCCACGAAGATCGCTGTAGTCGTGATTAACAACATTGCCTAAAGTCATGGATCACGCCACCTTTGCAGGATT
>JASEGY010000119.1:0-695 GCA_030019105.1 bacterium
ATATTGTGTTCTGTAAGTTTCAAAAATCAATATCTGGTGGCTGAGTAGTTACCCCATATCTTTTATATAACCTTTTGGTTGCACCGAATCTGTTAATGCTGAAACGACATCCTCGATTACAAACCACCACTCATCAATCCGAAATCCGCACTTGTTAGACCGCTTCCTTCCTGAAGGGAGAAGTTACAACTAACAGGTTTTCGCCCAGGGGAAAGACCCCCTCTTCCTCCTCAATTGCCTCTTTGTATTCCAGCGCCCCCTTTTCACAGGTGATGACACAACCGGGTTTGTCAGCTTCAGTTACTCTACCCAGACAGTAATCGCAATTACTTACTCGATAAGGAATAAGCCATGGAAGCAGGTTCCCAAAAGGACAGGCCAAAGTACAGGACTTGCAGCCCACACAGAGCATGTTATGTCGTTTAACTATCCCATCCTCTCCCTTTTCCAGGGCATCTCTTGCGCAACTTTGAATACAGGGGGATTCTTCACACCTCCGGCACAGAAAGGCAAAGGCGGCTTCTTCCAGCAAAGAGACAACCCCATTGTTATCCGGGTGATAGAAGTAGCTGCACGAAACCATGCATTCCCGGCATTGACTGCATTTGTTCAGATCGATCAAAAGCTTCATAGGGACACTCGTAACTATAGCTCTTAAGATAAATATTTTGGGGTAAGCGAATTCAAGATAGGCT
>JASEGY010000119.1:703-8851 GCA_030019105.1 bacterium
GTAACTATAGCTCTTAAGATAAATATTTTGGGGTAAGCGAATTCAAGATAGGCTATATAGCTTTCGGAGTTAATCCTTTAGGATTTCATTACTTATGAAAGGCTAAAGCCTAAACTCCAATCTTCAACCAACCCCAAAATCTTTTTCTTAAGCACTATACTACTCAGGTTCACAATTCCAGGGTTCAAGGTTCAAGGTTCAAGGTTCAAGGTTCCAGGTTAGAGAGCGACCAACCGTGAACCTTGAACCTTTTTTTTTACGTAACTCCTGTGGCACCCTTGTGTCTTAGATTGCTACTTGATGTAATAACCAGAAACTCTCCATTTACCGTCTTTGTCCAACATGGGTGTGATCGTCTCGATAGCGGACTTCTTGTTCTCGAAAGCAGTATTGTATTGAATTACAACATATTCCCCATCTGGTACACCTGGAAGTGAGGTCATATATCGCTTAGATTTGAGTTTCCTGGAGACCGTTTTTCCTAAGGGCTCCCTGACAGCCTGGATAGTTTCCTGCCATTTGTCCTTACTGATAGCTGACTTGAAGTATTCGGCTGCCTCTTCCCAGCTCTCCACATATTTTTCACTGTCTGCCAGACTCAACCATGCTTGAGCTGACTGCATGGCTGCTTTCTCGGCCTCGGGATTACTTTTCGATGCGCATCCCGCAATGCCGATAATTCCAATCAACAACACAACTGTAGCGTAATTTCTCATCTTACCGCCCTCCTTTAATGCTTAGCAGCCTCTCGGATAAATTCGACCCGCTTTTCACAAGGGACGAGAGCGGGCTGTTTTTACCTTCACCCCCAGTTAATCACCGCAAAGTGGTGAAGGCATGAAGCCTGGGGTTTTAACCCTTGTCATTACCCACATTTTCCCTCCCGTAGGGAGAGGTGATGATAGCCCAGCGATTTATCGCTGGGAAACGATGCCAAAGCAGAGTCATAGTCCCGTAGNNNCTAAAGTTCAAAGTTCAGGGTTCACGGTTCCAGGGTTGGTCACCTTACGCTCTCTCTAACCTCTGAACCTTGAACCTCTGAACCTGACAACCTGAACGGGTTCTACCATGACTTTTGAAGAGGATACATCGCAAAGTTCGTTGGGTCAATGCGGATTCGAGAGGTAAGCTCTGCCCTTGAATAAAAATGCTGCGAAGCACCGAATGGTGCGTAGCAGCAGAGGGATAGCCCCTGGGGTTTTAACCCTTGTCATTACCCACATTTTCCCTCCCGTAGGGAGAGGAGGTCATAATAGCCCAGCGATTTATCGCTGGGAAACGATGCCAAAGCAGAGTCATAGTCCCGTAGGGACGGCTGAACCGAAGCCCTCGCCTTTTTTCAGTCGTCCCTACGGGACTTCGGTCGTTGCTCGTCCCTCGATCCCAGCGATAAATCGCTGGGCTATTATCGGATGCCCCTACGGGGCTGAAAAACCACCACTTACGAAATGTGGGTAATGACAAGGGTTTTAACCCCAGGGATGGGAGAACCACATTGAAGGCACCCTGAAGGGGTGCGGTAAATTGCTCCTGGGGTTGAAACCCCAGGCTTCATGCCTTCACCGCTTTGCGGTGATTAGATAACTTTACCCCTCGAATCCGGGTAGAGCCAATTCGTTTCGGGTTTCAGGTTTTGAGTTTCGGAAGTTATAACTCGAAACCCGAAACTTTAAACCTTCCTTATCCTCGGATCAAGATAATGGTAAAGCACATCAACTACCAGGTTGATAAAGACAAAGAGCACGGCCCCAAAGAGAACCGTGCCCATAACCACTGGCAGGTCCCTCTTCATCACCCCTTCCATGATCATATATCTTCCCAGGCCAGGCCAGCCAAAGATGGTTTCGGTTAAAACCGAGCCATTAAGATAGCTGCCAAAATCAAGCCCAATCAGGGTAATCACGGGAATAAAGGCGTTTCGGAGGCCATGTTTAAAGATAACCACAGTTTCCGAAAGCCCTTTGGCCCGGGCCGTCCGGATGTAATCTTCACCCAGGACTTCCAGCATAGCCGACCGGGTTAACCGGGCAATGAAGGCCGCCGACCTGACCCCCAGGGTCAAAGCCGGAAGAACAAGATAGGCCGGATTTCCCCGCCCCATCCCCGAAGGAGGGAACCAGCCCAGGGTAATGGAAAAAATAACAATAAGCAATAGCCCGAACCAGAAGACAGGCGTAGAGATACCTAACACAGCCAGGACCATCGCTGCCCGGTCCCAGATCGAATCAGGCTTGATCGCTGACAGCAGGCCAATTGATATCCCCAGCAGACTGGCCACCATCATGGCTGACACAGCCAGATAAAGGGTGTTGGGGAATTTCTCGACAATAACCTCGGATACCTTTCGCCGGGTATAATAAGACCGTCCTAAATCCCCCTGGACAATCCTTAGCAAATATCGTCCGTATTGAACAATAATCGGCTGGTCAAAGCCGTATTCTTTTTTTAGGCGCTGGATAGTGGCTTCATCCGTCCGTTCTCCGACCATGCCCAGCACAGGACCGCCCGGTGAGAGGGAGAGGAGGATAAAGGTGATCGTAGCTACCCCCCAGAGGACAGGAATAGCAACCAAAAAGCGACGAATAATGTAAGAAAGCATAGTTCACCCTTATGCTGCTTCTCGAACTTTCCATAGAGGATATTTTCGTTCTACCCACTGGCCCAACAAGGGAAATCAAGCAAGAAGCGTTTCATAATAGTCTCTCTCGGATAGTTGTGTTGCTTAACTTAAAGACTCCAATATCTCTACAAATTCTGTTACATTAATAATTTGAACTCCATGAAATGATTCAATTGACAAAAGGTCTTTATCTTTTGATACAAGATATTTAGCGTTACCTTCAACCGCACATTGCAGAAACTTATTATCTGAGAGGTCTCGACTACCTCGATATTCTTTAACTGAAAATACAATATCTGATAAGCTGCCGATTAATCGATACCACCGGTATGCACGAATATCATCCCACTCAAACTCTCCTCTTAATACTCTAATCAACTCATTAAGTATTTCAGTAGAACTAACAAGTTGAAAAGCCCCCTTTAACCAATAGAGGAGCACATTCCTTGAGTATCCCTTTCTCCATAATATTCCTGATATCATTACATTAGTATCTATAACGACTCTATACATTTGTACTGGCTCGGCTCCTATTTTTCTCTACAGCTTCTGCTACAATTCTATCTACATCTTCTTCTTCAAGATTTTTATAATCAATTCCTCTTGTCTTACACCATTTTTCAAAATGTTTTTCACCCCAGGAAGTTAAATCTTCAAACTCTCGTTCCCAAATAGTTTTTTCTAACTGATTCTTTAAAATTACCTTCTCTTCCTGACTCAAGCTATCAATCATGGTTAACACTTGAACTAAGTTGCTTGCTTTCTTTAACATAGCCATTTTTTTCAACTCCTTTCTTTGATAAGATTGAATTAACAGGGTATTTAGACTTCGTCAGAGTTTTCAGAACCTTATATCTCTCCCAATAGTTTTTCGATCTGCGCTGGTGCAGGAAGTTGTCCCTGTAATTCCTCAGGCAGCTTTGATATGATTTTGTATGCCGCCACTCCAATGGGCTTGCTTGAATCCCGTAAGGCATATTCGACAATGGTCTTATCCTTACTCTTGCAGAGAATAATCCCTATGGAGGGATTTTCGTCTTCGAGCCGGACCCTGTCATCCAGTGCGGATAGGTAAAACTGCATCTTGCCCACGTATTCCGGCTGAAATTCACCGACCTTGAGTTCCAACGCTACTAAACATTTCAGACGGCGGTGATAGAGCAAGAGATCAATAAAGAACTCTTTCCCACTAACTTCCAGGCAGTATTGGCTGCCTACGAAAGTGAATAGAGCGCCCATTTCCCGCAGGAATTGTTCTACTTTCGAAAGCAGTGCTTTCTCCAGTTGACGCTCGCTGTGTTCCTCACCCAGTTCCAGAAAATCAAAGGTGTATTCGTCTTTAACCGCCAGCTTTGCCTGGTTCTGTACTGACTCTGGAAGCGTCTTGTCAAAATTAGTCTGGCCAAGAAGGGTTTTCTCATAGGCCTGATTTTCAATCTGATGAATAAGAACATTTTTGGTCCAGCCAAATTTGCGGGTCATCCTGATGTAGAACTCCCGCTGGAGATCGTCTTTGCATTTTTCCATGATGATGAGATTGTGGGTCCAGCCAATTTCTGCAACCAATGGTTGCAGTTTTTCATTCTGCATGTAGCAAAGATAAAAATTACGCATATACCAAATATTTCGTCCGGAAAACCCTTTAATGCCAGGGAATTCGGTTTGTAGATCCTTTGCCAGTTGTTCGACAACCGATTTTCCCCATGTTTTGTCCTGCTGCCGCTCAACAATCATCCGTCCGATATCCCAATAAAGGCCAATCAGTTCTTTGTTGACGGCCTTGAGCGCCTCGTATTGAGCGAAGTGAATCCGTTGTTTAATGTCCTGTAAAAGGGCTGAATATTCAGCAAGCTTTATCTCATTAGTCATTTTACCTCCCCTAACAATCACGTTACTACAACCCTACAAACTATGCGCGCAGCAACTTCTTCGCATCCCCTGCCAGCTTAACCAACCTTTCTATTTCCTCAATCACTGAGGCATAGCGGTTACCAACCTTTTTCATCCATGAAGGAGGCTCTTGTTTCAATGGTAAATCCTGGACGAACCCATTGAACAACTGACTGAAGAGCTGTAAATCTCCGGTGGTGGTATCTTCTGTTAGAATACCACGGGCCAGAAGTTCATC
Source organism: bacterium (assembly GCA_030019105.1). Classification (GTDB taxonomy): domain Bacteria; phylum UBA9089; class JASEGY01; order JASEGY01; family JASEGY01; genus JASEGY01. The sequence goes on from JASEGY010000119.1 coordinate 5,452, forward strand.
GGTAATATCTCTGCTTAGGTCTTGCAACTTGCTTTTAAGTCTTTCCTTCTGCGGCTCAAGTCGGATGGCATGAAGGAGCTTAATAGCCGTCTGTTCTTCCAGTGTCTGCTCTTCCCATAAATATTCTAAATGAGGACGAATAGATAACCGTAGTTTCCACTCCAACTCAGACAACTTTAAAGGAACCATCAGGCTGAATTTATTGAATATTTCTTCGCAGACCATCTGGATGAAAAAGGGATGTCGACCTGCCAGACGATTGACCCTCTCCTGATGGTCTACGGGTGGATAGACGCCTGCCTGATTAAAGGGTTCTGTCATTAATTGGTTGGCAGGCTCCTCATCCAATAGACCAACCCAGGTGGTGGAAAAGATATTCCAAAAATGCGAGGATTTGATGTGTTTGTCCTGACATAGCCTGTCAAGGGTACTCTTTGAACAGGTCACAAAAGCCAACCGATATTGGGGCCCCTGGCCCAGGGCACGCAAAGAGATAAAGAAGTCATTCCCAAAATGTTTATTATCTGCCATGACCTCAAACTCGTCAATAAAGATAATAAAGCGATATTTAGGACTCTGATCTGCGACAAAATCTCGAAACTCCTCAAAGCCTTCCACAGTTTCCGGTACACTGGAGGCATCTTCAGGATCAAGCAGTGCCCTGGCTTCCTTATAAACAAAGCGGAAGAACTTTTCTGGTTTGATCGAACCAATCTCTTCTGCATCCATGAATATAGGGATAGTCTGTGGCCACCTCTCCGTATCATATCGACATCGCCACCACAACCGATGCAAAAGGGATGATTTACCAATACGCCGATCGCCAACAAGGGCACAATTTTGCGGCCGCTCAGCCGCCAGTCTGATTTCTACTTCTGATAGCTCCCTCTGACGGCCATAGAGCATTTTCGAATTACCAGGAAGCGTTGTTCGACATGAATATGGGTTAGCGAACCGATCTGATATTGCTATTGACATCGTAAAATTCCCTCTCTTAAATGATTGTAAGCGTTCAGCCATCAGGTATTAGCAGGCGGTTCAGGTCAGAATTGCCGATTCATTGATGCCCTGAACAGATTGATGTATCGAGACAAGCATAGGCCAAAGGGTCTTGAGTTCTTCCAGGCTGATCATATTGGGTCCATCGCAGGGGGCGCTGTCCGGCGAAGGATGAACCTCAAGGAAAACACCATCACAACCGGCCGCCACAGCCGCCCGGGCCAAATAAGGAACAAATTCTCTCTCCCCGCCGGAACAACTTATTCCCCCACCAGGAAGCTGAACGGCATGGGTAGCGTCAAAGATAACCGGAAAACCTAAAGATCGCATAATAGGCAAAGACCGCATATCGACCACTAAGTTGTGATAACCGAAGCTCGTTCCTCTTTCAGTAAGCAGTATTCGCTCATTCCCCCTTGATTTGATCTTTTCCACTACGTGGGCCATATCTTGTGGGGCCATAAACTGACCTTTCTTTACGTTAACCACCTTCCCGGTTTCAGCCGCAGCAAGCAAGAGGTCGGTTTGCCGGCAGAGAAAAGCCGGAATCTGGATCACATCAACTACTTCGGCGGCCGGTTCCACCTCAGTGGGGAGGTGGATATCAGTAAGGATGAGAACATCGAGTTCCTTTTTCACCTTTTTTAAAATTTCAAGCCCCTTTTTTAATCCAGGGCCACGATAGGCATGGGTAGAACTCCGGTTGGCCTTATCGTAAGAGCTCTTAAAAACAAAGGGGATATTGAATTCTTGAGCTATTTCTACTAATTTTTCAGCCGTCTTCAGACAATGAACTTCGCTTTCAATAACACAAGGGCCGGCAATGAGTCCCAGGGGCTGTCTCCCCCCCCAAATAACTTTTCCTCCTATTTGCACCTCTGGCATCTAAGAATCTCCGTAAAATTATTAGTCAGTGATCAATTGTCTTATCCTACGAATGACCACTGACAACTGACCAACATTCTATCCCTGAACGGGAGAAAAGTCAAGCATCTTCTTCGTGCAGAAACCAGGTTTCTTCAAGAAACCTGGTTTCTACTGACTACTCTTTGCCGTACCATCACGTATAACGTGGATTTCGACAGGGCGCTATCGGTTTTGTCTATTTTTTAAGCTTAGAAGTAGTCAGCACTTACAGCAGATTGCGGCATTCCGGCCAATCATCTACCGTAGCCCAAAAAAGCCCAAAAACTCGGTTTTGCCCCTGAAAAGCCAATTTCTGGAATTCTTGGAGGTTACCCCAAAATCCAGAGAAGTAATGTTTATCGGCACTTAGAAAATCGAGATTTTTCCCAAAGGGGTGTCGAAATCCACGGTATAATACTGAGAAAGACAGATTAATAGAGAAATCTATCTCAGAATAGTGGTAAACCCCCTATATAATGTCTACCTCTACTTGACAAATTCTATATATTGTAGTAAAGTAATGTCCACAACATAGACAAGGTAGTGCCTCTTCAAGGTCGAATTTGTAGGTAATCGTAGGTTGGGTTGTTGTAGGTTGTAAGTTGGGTGGCATGCCCACGGCGTGTTGCTTAACCTACAACCTACAACTTACAACCTACAACTGTCCCAGATATAATTCTATAGCTCTTAAGATAAATATTTTGGGGTAAGCGAATTCAAGACAGGTTATGTAGCTTTCGGAGTTAATCCTTTAGGATTTCATTAGTTATGAAAGGCTAAAGCCTAAACTCCAAAGGATAACCAACCCCAAAATCTTTTTCATGAAGTCTATATCTTGAACGGGCAATAGCGAATGGAGGGAAAAATGCGGTGTCCTTTTTGTCAACATGAGAAAGATAAAGTTATCGATTCCAGAGAAACACATGATGGAGGGTCTATTCGCCGGCGAAGAGAGTGCTTTGCCTGTGGCAAGCGTTTTACAACTTACGAACGCCTTCATTGTATGGTTATTAAAAAGAATGGCGAAAGAGAACCTTTTGATCAAGAGAAATTGGCAAGAGGTATCTCAATTGCCTGCAAAAATAGGCCAATAACTCTAAAAGATATCCATGAAATAACAACCGCGGTCCGGAATAAAGTTCTCAATAATAGCTCTTGCCGGGAGATAAAAACTACCTATCTGGGCGAAACTGTTTTGAGCTGGCTTTATCAAATTGATAAAGTAGCTTACCTTAGATTCGCTTCTGTTCATCACGAATTTAAGGATGTAAACCAGTTTGTGGACGCAGTAAAAAGAAACTATTTGCTGCCGGAGTAAAAATTGCTAAAAATTGCAGAGCAACCACTCAGGCATCCAGTAATCGGTAACCGGTGATCGGTAATCAGTGATAAACGATTACCACTTTGCTGCTCATCGATAACCTGATGACCGATTACCTGAGTATAGCTCTTAAGATAAATATTTTGGGGTAAGCGAATTCAAGATAGGCTATAT
>JASEGY010000011.1:0-2148 GCA_030019105.1 bacterium
CCACCGCAGAGTTCGAGACTGACCTCCCCTATCTTGACGGTCCGGACTTTATCTCTGTATGTTTCAGTAAACAGGGCCGTTGCCCCGGCCTCCTTAGCCTCCTTCAGGGTAGTAATAGAGGTGGTTACAGGAATATTCTCCCTTATCCTCTCATTGACCATTTCTTCTACCCGTCTGATCTCCCGTTCTGTCAGGGGAGAGGAATGGCTAAAATCAAAGCGTAAACGATCAGGGGCGACCAGAGAACCCGACTGTTTGACGTGAGTACCCAGTATTTCCCGGAGGGCAGCCTGAAGAAGATGGGTGGCCGTATGATTTCGGGCGATGTTCATTCTCCGGGGTTGATCAACCCTGGCCGCAAGTTCATCTCCTTCCTTTATTTGACCCAAAATAATCCGGGCCTGATGAAGCAAGGCATAAGGAGTGGACTGAGTATCGACTATCTCAAGGGTTGTCCCTTCTTTGACTAAAGTCCCTCGATCGCCGACCTGTCCTCCCGACTCTCCGTAAAAAGGACTTACATCCAGGATAATTTCGACTTCCTCCCCTTGCCCGGCTTCTGGTAGGCGCTTATCATCCTTGATAATCTCCAGAATTTTGGCCTTAGTTTCAAGTTGGTCATAACCGACGAATTCGGTGCTAACTTTGGCTACGGCATCCACGTGAACAGAAACCTCTTTAGTGGGGCCAAGTCCGGCCGAACGTGCCCGGCTGCGTTGGGCCTCCATCGCTTCAGCGAAACCGGCTTCATCTATGCTGAGACCGGCTTCGCCGGCCATTTCTCTGGTCAGGTCGAGCGGAAAGCCGTAAGTATCATAAAGTCGAAAGACATCCTCGCCACTCATCGTTGTTCGCCCTTCTCTTTGATATTCTTCAATCAAGGTTTCGAGGATATTTGTCCCTTGCTTCAGGGTGTTGAGGAACCTCTCCTCTTCAGTCAGGATGATCCGGCTGATTTCTTCACGTCTATTAGTCAAGTCAACCAGACCCATTGTCCGGCAGACAGAATCAACCAGACGATAAAGAAACACATCTTCCATTCCTAAAAGCTTTCCCTGCCGCATAGCCCGGCGGATGAGGGATCGCAGGACATAGCCCCTTCCCTCATTAGAAGGGAGAAGATCATCAAAGATGAGAAAGGCGCCGGCTCGAATATGATCGGCTATGATGCGGAGAGAACAGTCAATGGAATTCTCCTGTCCGTATTTTTTCCCTGAAAGAGCCACAGTTTCATCGATGATTAATCGCAGCAGGTCGGTCTCGAAATTGTTTTTTACCCCTTGCCTAACAGCCGCTAACCGCTCCAGTCCCATGCCGGTATCGATGTTCCGTTTAGGCAGAGGATGGAGCCGGCCTTCGGCATCACGGTCAAATTGTGTAAAGACTAAGTTCCACAGTTCCAGATAACGGTCACAGTCGCAGCCGACTCTACAATCAGGTTTTCCACAGCCAGCCTCTTCTCCCATATCGTAAAGAATCTCCGAACAGGGCCCACACGGGCCGGTCTCCCCCATCTTCCAGAAATTATTGTCCTCTCCTAAAGGAACAATACGGTCTCGAGACAAACCGATCTTTCCATGCCATAAGTCAGCCGATTCATCATCGTCCTCAAAGACGGAAACCCACAACCTGTCTTCAGACAGTTTCATCTCCCCGGTCAAAAACTCCCAGCCCCAGGCAATAGCTTCTTCTTTAAAATAATCACCAAAGGAGAAATTACCCAGCATCTCAAAAAAAGTCAAATGCCGGGCTGTTTTTCCTACTTCGTCAATGTCATTGGTTCGAAGGCACCTCTGCGAGGTGACCGCCCGGTAAAAGGGCAGTTCTCCCTGGGATAAAAAGAAGGCCTTAAAGGGCACCATGCCGGCAATAGTAAACAGCACGGTCGGGTCGTTAGGGATAAGGGATGCAGAAGGCCTGATGGTATGCCCCTGCTGTTCAAAAAATTTCAGGAATTTCTCTCTGATTTCGGATCCAGTCATGGCTAACCTCCAGTTGCAAATGGGCTAATTGCTCAATAAAGTATGGAAATCTCGCAAAGACGATAAGTTTTCACGAAATGTTGAAATTAGAAATTGGGCCTTCATACTTTCGGCCTTGTTCATCGTTTCGGCCACTTACTAAATTAGGTTGCGCAACTTTCTTGGA
>JASEGY010000011.1:2156-23580 GCA_030019105.1 bacterium
TATAGTGAAGGCATCAAAAACCGTAATTGCTCTCCAATTATACTTTTCGGCTAATATAGAAAAACCTTGAGTTGCTTATGGCTGAATAATTACCATTTTTTTATAGACTTCATGAAAAAGATTTTGGGGTTGAATGCTTCAAATTATCTCCCCCAATGCAAAATATTGCTTTTGTAAAAAGCATAAATAGCCGAATAAAGAAATAAGAAACAAATTCTTTATTCAAAGGAGGCTACTTATGCGATTAGAACTTGGTGCTCGGATTAGTCTTAGCGCTCAAACCCGAAAAAAATTGGAGGAATTACTGCGATATTACGAAAACCTTGGGAATCTATCTGCTGCTAAACGGATTATGGCTATTCTTGCGGTAGTCGACGGAAATACATACTCAAAGATCACCTCAATTCTTAAAGTTTGTGCAGAATCCATTCGTCTATGGATAAAAACATTTTTATTAAAAGGACCCGAAGGTCTTAAATCCAAAAAAATCCCTGGGAGACCTTCAAAATTGACTAAGTCTCAAAAAGAAAAACTGGAGAAGTTCATCATCGAAGGTCCTGCTGCGGCAGGTTTTCCAGGAGCCTGTTGGCGTACTCCGATGATACAACACCTTATTTATGAAAAGTTTGGAGTCTTCTATTCGGTATTTTATATTTCTCAACTTCTTAAGAATATGGGATTTTCATATCAAAAGGCCAAGTTTGTTTCCGACCATAAAGACCCTGATAAACGTAAAAAATGGTTAGCGGAAACATGGCCAAAAATCTCAAAGTTGGCCGAAGAAAAGAATGCCCATATCCTGTTCGGAGACGAAGCATCCTTCCCTCAGTGGGGATCCTTAAGCTATACTTGGGCCAAAAAAGGACAACAACCAGTAGTGAAGACTTCTGGAGTTCGTAAAGGATACAAGGTGTTAGGTCTGATAGACTATTTTTCAGGTCGTTTCTTTTGCAAGGGCCATGAAGGTCGACTGAATTCTGAGTCATACGAAGATTTCTTGAAGGAGGTGTTAAAACAAACCAACAAGCACATCATTCTGATCCAGGATGGAGCTCGATACCACACAAGTAAGGCCATGAATGAGTTTTTTGCAAAAGAATCAGATCGTATTACTGTTTATCAGCTTCCTTCCTATTCCCCAGACTACAATCCAATCGAGAAGTTGTGGAAAAAGATCAAGGAAAAGGAGATTCACCTTCACTACTTCCCTACTTTTGATTCGCTCAGAAATAAAGTAGAAGAAGCTCTTCTGCACTTTAGAGATTTAAAAAATGAAGTCCTTTCACTCTTTGGTTTTTATAACGAATTGGCTGAAGCATAATGGAAAGAACAACCCCAAAATCTTTTTCTTAAATACTATAGTTACCATTAAATTTGAAGAGGATACCAGGCCACCCTTGTTATGTATAGACGATATTAGACAATTTTTTCAGATTGTACCCTTATTGCACCCTTAAGGAACTTTTTCAACATGCTCCCAAACTAACCTCAACTAAAATATTGCCTGGGCTTCTTTTGTTTTACTCACTTGCCTGCAAAAATTGTTTTGTAGTCACCTTGTCATCTATTTCTATAACATAGATGTATAGGCCTGGTCTAATTTTCCCTCCGTCATCATCTTCACCGTCCCAATGCTTAGTATGAATTCCAATAGTTGTGGGTAAGTCATCCATCGATTTTATCAGACTTCCTGACAAATTGTATATCTTTACTGCTACTGAATTAGCACCTTTATCCAGTCCATATTTAAAGTTCGTCCCTTCCCCTGGGGAAAAGGGATTAGGGAAACTGTAGATTTGAGGGATAACTTGAGTGCCACCACTACTACCTGACCAATCACTATATGATCCAATATTATTCTTTGCCTTTACCCGGGCATAATATATTTTTCCTACCTCGCAATTAGCAATCTCTTTTGATAACGCATTTCCCATATAGCCATCAAACACATCACTTCCCCCAGGATTGGTTCCTACTTGTAAATAATAGCCAGCGATTCCGCTTTCAGGATCGTCAACCTCACCTTTTTCCCAATAAAAAGTAATGGCTGTAGAGGTCAGGCAGCTAACAGTCCCAGGCTCAATATCACCATTATCATCAGTAGGCGTAGCTGGTTTCCCTATTGGTGGGGAGATGTCCGTATGTACCTCACTACCTGGTTCAGTGATTACTTGATCACCGTTATAGGCTCTTACCCGATACCAATAGACCTTATCTTTATCTATTGTATCTGTATAAGTTATCCTGGTAATAATATCATCCCATTGTCTGATGGAAGACCAAATACCTGGGCTACCATTAGAATCTAATGCTCTTTCTATTGCATAACGTGTTCCATCGCCAGTCCAGCCAATAGTTACACTTGACGGAGTCTGGCTTACTAAATGAAGGCTTGAAGGGATATTAGCTAAAGTATAAACAGACACCGAATTGAAATTGCTATCTCCAAAGTTGTTATAAGCACTAATATATCGAGTATACTGAGTGTTTGGATTTAAACCTGCCTCTGTCCACGATGTAGTATCAGATGACAGGGCAGCTATTATTTCTTGCGTGTCTGAATGGATGCGGTAACCGATTTCAACACTTGAATTATCAATCCACGACCATTTAATTTGTGACGAAGATATGGCCTCACCACTAAATTCTGTAGGAGCATTTGGTAATGTTTGGATGCTTATCTCATTACCTGGTTCAGTAATCATTTGGTCACCGTTATAGGCTCTTACTCGATACCAGTAGATGGTATCTGGACTTGCTCCTTCATCTGTATAGATAGAGCTGTCGATGTTGTCTGCCCATTGCGTTAGGTGTCCCCAAGATTCTGGACTTCCATTAATATCTTGAGCCTTTTCAATAGCGTATCTTGTGCCATCTCCATTCCAGGCTAAAGTTATACTGGTTGGTGTATTTCCAACAACCACTAAATTTGCAGGCACATTAGCCAGGGTATAGATTGAGACAAAATCCGAGTCACTATTTCCCAATACATTATATGCACTTGCATACCTTGTGTATTGAGTGTTTGGAGAGAGTCCAGTTTCTTCCCAACACGTAGTATCGGCTGGTAAATCCCCAGAAACGCATTCCCCTTCCAAATTATAAACCCGATAGCCATCTTCATTGTCAGCATTATCTGTCCAACACCATTTAATTTGTGATGGAGATATAACCTCGCCATCAAACGCTGAAGGCGAAGAAGCAAAAGTAAAAACACCTGGCCCATGTTGGAAGCTGGTCGGATCACCTGTGGCAGAAGCGCTGCAAATATCTTTTGCTTCAAAATAATAAGTATAGTTTGTCCCGGATGATAATCCGATTTTATTATAAGTGTATAGTTTGCCATCTACATAATTAGTATCTTTTGAGTTTACCTCCTCCATTGCGAAAGGGCTTCCATTTATCTTTACACCATCTTTTAGAATATGCACTTTGGGATAATCTGGAAGCGGAGGATTGTTGTCTACATCAGTGTATTTTACTCGATAAGCAAAAGGAGTGAGTGGACTGCCAATTTCAGGGCTCAGCCCATCTAAGGTGTAGTTTGGCTCACCTGACCAGGAAAGGCTGGGACTGTTGTTTATTACATCAGGGGCGTCAATTGTATCTGTAGGTGTGCCTGTGGCAGGTGCATTCCAGACATCATAGGCCTCAAAGTAGTATGTGTAGTCTGCACTTAGTGCGAGTGTAGTTGGATATGAGTAAATAGCGCCTGTATTGAAGTCTCCACTTACATAGGCTATTGTAAATGGACTACCAGTAATCTCTACCCCACCTTTCTTGATGTGTACTTGGGGGTAGCCTTCCTTGGGTGGATCGTTATTTGTGTTAGTATATTTTACTCGATAAGCAAAGGAAGTAGACCAACTGCCGGATTCAGGATGCAGACCATCTGAGGTGTAGTTTGGTTCGCCTGTCCAGGAAAGGGTGGGATTGTTTGCCCATCGGGCGTATTTTAAATCATAATTGGTATAATCATAACAACTAATATGCGGATAGCCATTTGTATCCAGGGCGAGGGATGTACCCCTACCCACATCACCTGCTGAGTCCACCGTCTGGATATCCCAGCCTGCCCCTGTCCATCTGACATATTTCAAATCACCATTATCCCAATCATAATAACTAATATGCGGATAGCCATTTGTATCCAGGGCGAGGGATGTACCCCTACCCACATTACCTTCTGAATCCACTGTCTGGATATCCCAGCCCGAGCCTGTCCATTTGGCATATTTTAAATCACCATTATAATAACTAATATGCGGATAGCTATTTGTATCCAGAGCGAAGGAGAGATACCGACCCACATCACCTTCTGAATCCACCGTCTGGATATCCCAGCCTGATCCTGTCCATCTGGCATATTTTAAATTCTCATTACTCCTATCATAATAACTAATACACGGATGACCATCTGTATCTAAGGCGAGGGAGGTATAGTTACCCGCATAACCTTCTGAATCCACCGTCTGGATATCCCAGCCTGACCCTGTCCATTTGGCATACTTTAAATCATTATTGGTGCCATCACAATAACCAATATGCGGATAGCCATTTGTATCCAGGGCGAGGGAGGGATACCAACCCACAGAACCTGCTGAGTCCACCGTCTGGATATCCCAGCCTGACCCTGTCCATCTGGCATATCTCAAGTCACCATTGGTTGCAGCATGATAACTAATATGCGGATAGCCATTTGTATCCAGGGCGAGGGAGGGATCCCAACCCACAGCACCCACTGAATCCACCGTCTGAATACTCCAGCCTGCTAAAATATTAAGCTCAGGCCCATCCTTTTCAATGATTGCCTCTCCTGTGGCAGGCGCATCCCAGACATCATAGGCCTCAAGGTAGTATGTATAATCTACTCCTGATGTGAGTGTTGTTGAATAAAGGTAAATGGCGCCTGTGTTGAAGTCTCCACTTACATAAGTCATTGTAAATGGGCTTCCCTCAATCTCTATCCCATCTTTTTTGATGTATAGCTTTGGGTAACCTTCTTTTGGTGGGTCGTTATCCGGATCAACATATTTTACTCGATAGGTAAAGATAGTGAATGGACTGCCAGATTCAGGATGCAGAGCATCTGAGGTGTAGTTTGTCTCACCTGTCCAGGAAATGGTAGGATTGTTATTTGTTACATCAGGCGCGTCAATTGCAGTAGCGGGTGTATCTGTGGCGAGTGCATCCCAGACATCGTAGACCTCAAAGTAGTAGGTATAATCCTTACCTGGTGCAAGCGTTGTTGAATATGAGTAGATAGCGCCTGTATTGAAGTCTCCACTCATATAGGTCATTTTAAATGGACTGCCAGCAATCTCTACTTCACCTTTTTTAATGTGTATCTTTGGATAGCCAGCCTTTGGCTGATCGTTGTTAATATCGGTGTACTTTATTCGATAGGCAAATGTCTCTGATGTCCCGCCTGACTCTGGATTGAGGCCATCCGCAGCATAGTTCTCCTCTTCTGTCCAGGAAAGAGTGGGATTGTTATTTATTACCTCAGGTGCGGCAATCGGTTCTGTAGCTGTCCCCGTGGCAGGCGCATCCCAAATATCATAGGCTTCAAAATAATATGTGTAATTTGCTCCTGGTAAGAGTGTTGTTGAGTAGAAGTAGATGTCGCCTGCATGGAAGTCCCCATTTGCATAAGTCATTGCAAATGGACTATTAGCAATCTCCACCCCATCTTTTTTAATGTGTAGCTTTGGGTAGCCTTCCTTTGGTAACTCGTTATCCGGATCAACATATTTTACTCGATAGGCAAAGATAGTGTATGGACTGCCGGATTCAGGATGAAGAGCATCTGAGATGTAGTTTGTCTCACCTGTCCAGGAAAGGGTGGGATTATTGTTTATTACATCAGGTGCATCAATTGCAGTAGCAGGTGTGCCTGTAGCAGGCGCATTCCGAACATCATAGGCTTCAAAGTAATATGTATAAGCTGTTCCTGGGGCAAGTGTTGCTGAATATGAGTAGATAGCGCCTGTGGTAACGTCTCCAGTTACATAGGTCATTATAAATGGACTCTCAGCGATCTCCACCCCATCTTTTTTGATATGTATCTTTGGGTAGCCGGACTTTGGCTGGTCATTGTTAATGTCCGTGTATTTTACTCGATAGATAAAATCTGTAATAACATTGGCAGTTTCCGGATTCAGTCCATCTGATGTATAATTCGTCTCCCCTGTCCAGGAGAGAGTAGGAAAATTGTTTGCTGTGAAGTTCTGGTCTTCCTGGTTACTGTTTAGATTCGAATAAGTTTTCTCTGAAGGAATAAAAAGAAAGTTTTCATAGGTTGGCGTTATTGTATAATCACTACCTGGTATTATGCCTAAAAACTCATAATATCCAGTAGATGTTGTGGTAGATACTGCTGATGAATAGCCGGACAGAGTCAATGTAACACCCTCTACTCCCACTCCACTTGGGTCTCTTACATATCCTTTAATCTGGCATGTTACATCAGGCGCATCAATTGCAGTGGCAGGTGTCCCTGTGGCAGGCGCATTCCAGGCATCATAGGCCTCAAAATAGTAAGTATAATCTACACCTGGGGCAAGTCTTGTTGAATAGGAGTAAATAGCGCCTGTGTTAAAGTCTCCACTTACATAAGTCATTGTAAATGGACTGCCCGCAATCGCTACGCCATCTTTCTTGATGTGTGCTTTTGGATAGCCAGACTTTGGCTGATCGTTGTTAATGTCCGTGTATTTTACTCGATAGATAAAATCTGTAATAACATTGGCAGTTTCCGGATTCAGTCCATCTGATGTATAATTCGTCTCCCCTGTCCAGGATAGGGCGGGAGCACTATTTGCTACATCCGGTGCATCTGTCGGATTGGTTGGTGCACCAGTTGCATCAACACTATGAATATCTTTTGCCTCAAAATAATAAGTGTAATCTGCACCAAAAGATAATTCAGTCTTAGTATGAGTATATACCTTGCCATCAACATAATTAGTGTCTCCAGAATCCACCTCACTCATTGTAAACGGACTACCACTTATCTCTCCACCACCTTTCAGAATATGCACCCTGGGATAATCTGGAAGCGGAGGATCATTATCCACATCAGTGTATTTTACTCGATAAACGAAGCTTGCGGAATAACCACCAGTTTCCGGGGCCAGTCCATCTGAGATATAATTTGTCTCCTCTGTCCAGGACAGGGCGGGAGCATTTGTAGGTAAAATGATGAAATTTGTTTCACTCACATCCTCAGCAGTGTTGCCTTCGGCATCAGAGGCAACAATTTTTACTCTGCAATTAGCAGAGGGTGTATTGGGAACTACCCAGGTGAATATCCCGTCATTTGTTTCGGAAGTGTCAATGGAGTAGTAGAATGATCCTTCATTACTCGAATAATAAATTGCTATGTTGGCAACTCCCACGTTATCTGAAGCAGCCCAGGTAATATCGTAAGGGAACCCTATCTCTAATTGTTCGCTTCCATTTAGGGAAAGAAGGGTTACTGTTGGCGAAATAAAATCGTCAGTTTTATTGTAAGGAGAATAATAGACTTGGCCTTTATTGGCATTATCACTGTAGTCATAAACGTCTTTAGCTATTTGAGAGGAGCTATCCGTTCCCCAATAGTTGTGCTTAGCATTGATATTAGAAGTGCCATCATTGTAAACAGCATATTTATTCGCATTGTCAGTAAATCCTAAAAAGCTATTACATCCCACACTACCTTTACTTCCACCACCCAAATCCGGGCTGGCAGAGTTATAACATTGAACGCCGTTACCACCAACATCGGAGATAATAATATTTTCTATCTTAGGACTTGCCTTATCAAAGAAAAGTGCAGAGTAGCCAGATCGCCCCGCAAACATAATTTTAGCATAACTCAGCATACTATTTGAACTTAACTCAGTAAATTTGATCTGGCCCCAGTTGCCGGGGCTACCAGCACTGGAACCATCACCATCAGTATCTCCTCCATAGCGGTCATCCAGTATTGAAGTAAAGATTATATAGTTCTCTGATGTCCCATTTGCTGTTAAAACTCCATAGACATATAAATCGTACGTATCTTCTCCAAATTTCAATACCACACCCGGGTTTATAGTCATGGTGTATCCGGAAGCGATGGCTACATCGCCAAATATCATATACGGGAGACCTGTTATGTTTAAGGTGATACTTGATGAATATGTTCCTGCTACCAAATTTATACCATTTCTCCTGTTGTTGATTAAGGTAACATTTGTTATAGTTGGATTCGCCCTGGCATCTAAAACTATAGGATGGTATATGGCGCCGGATGTTTGTCCTCCGTACATAACATCGCAATAGTTTAGAACAGTATTGGCATCAATTGTGCTTTCGTTAAATTGAATCCCTCCCCAATCACCAGATAGGCCTATACTTGGCCCATCTGCATTACTATCCCCTCCATGTTCATCATCCTTTCTCGATGTAAAAATAATATGATTCCCTGGTGTCCCATTTGCCGTCAAACCTCCATTGATGTATAAATCGCACCTATCTCCAAATTTCAATACCACGCCTGGAACTATAGTCATGGTATACCCGGAAGCAATGCCTAAATCGCCAAATATCATATACGGAAGACTTGTTATGTCCAAGGTGATATTTGATGAATATGTTCCTGTTATCAGAACTACACCATTTGTTCTGTTATTAGTTAAGGTAACATTTGTTATCGTTGGATTAGCCATGGCATTTAAAACTATAGGGTGGTCTATAGCGTAAGATTCTTGTCCTCCGTACATAATATTGACCCAATTGAGAACACACCAGGAATCAGTGCAGGTGCTGCTGAATTGTATCCCTCCCCAAGACCCTGAAGTAGGATTTTCATTAGAAGTAAAGGTAATAGGATTCGACAAAGTCCCATTGGCATACAGACCCCCATTTACATAAAGATCACAGTTGCTATTAAATTTTATGGTGACTCCAGGTTCAATGGTCAGCTTTACGCTTTCTGCAACAGTAATATCTCCTGTAACAATATAAGGACTGTTGCTTAACGTCCAGGTAGAGTCTTGTGAAATTGTCCCACTAACATTGGTCGATGCATAAATATTTCCACAAGTCATTAACATAATAAAGAATAACCACATAGTAAAATTCGGTATCGATTTATCTCTCACCTTTCACCTCCTGAATTGGCATCCTTCAAAAACCAGTTAACACTTTAGAAATAATCTCACGCAAAGGCGCAAAGACGCAAAGAATAATATAAGCTCTTAGCGACCTTGCGACTTTGCGTGAGATAAAGAAACTGTTAACTACTTTTTGGCTTTTTTGAAGGGTGCCCCTGAATTCACTAATTTTTATTGATTTTGCTGTTTTGTTATCGCAGTCTAAGTTTCGATTAGCACCTAACTAATTGGCGGAACGCTTAATCCTGCCCCTCAATATCTTTAATTACCTGATTTAGGAATTCATATTCCTTTGGTTTTAATTCTAACGATTTTTTATAGGCCTCGATGGCCTCTGTTTTCATCAGCAAGAATTCGTAAGTCCGGCCTGATTGATACCAAACATCAGCAAATTGGGGAGCTGCTTTAATCGTGTATTTAAACTTAGCCAATGCCTTTTCATATTCACACGCTTCAAACAACTTCATCCCTTCCTTGTAGGTTTCATAAGCAGGTGCTACACTAACAGTTACTGTTTCCTTTGAGTAAACATGGTATTTATCTTGAGGTGGCCCCATTTGTTTCAGTACTCCTTCTTTATCGTGGACCTCCACAGAATATTCCCCGGGAAGAACCTTTATGGTTATATTCTTCTTCTCAGCAGATTCAATATAAGTCTCATTGTTAACGATTATTTTGCTTCCTAAAGGAACCTCAGGGATATAGATATCTCCTCTCAGGTCAGAGGTATAGGAAATGGAGACCCGATGGGTATCTCCCAAAGTGGGGTGATTTTCATAGGCATAATTAATCCCGGTTCCCAACAACTTAACTCCTACCCCTGCCCTGAGGATACTTTCTCCATCATTGTTCTCATAGCCTCCTCGCAAGCTAAAGAAATCACTCAAATTAAGTTCCCCGGCAAGGTTTAAAACCCCTATAGCAGGGGACATACCTGCGTAAAGATTGAGGCGTCTTGAGTTCAAACCAATTGCTGTCTTAATTTCTTTCGGGAGATTCTCTTTGCCCCCTTCTTCAAACCCAAGCGATGAATAGATATTATTTAAGAGAACCCCGCCTGACAATTTATATCTTCCAACTTCCAGGATAGAGGTGTTAAGCAAGCCCGCATCAAGTCCGAATCCGCTTGCTCCTTTATCTGCCTGGAGAATAAGGAATTTAGGAGTAATCCCTAAAGAAAAATTGTGCGGCAACTTATAAGGAAAGATAAATTCACAAGTATTCTCTGCGTATGTAGAATCAAGGTCTATAATGCTGCCTTTCTCATCTGTCTTTATTATTGATTTTGTTCCTAATCTTTTAAAAACCAATCCTTTGGGGAGAAAAGCCGGTAGACTGGAATATAAGACTCCTATCGAGTCATAATAGAGACCTTCGCAATTAAACAAATTAGTGTGAGAAGCAATTACCCCTAACTGATATAATTCAGAAACAGCAGCAGGATTAGAATACAGGACATCGATATCGTCATAAATGCCTGCAAAGGCACTTCCAAACACAAGAGGCCGCGCGCCAGAAATTACATTAGGGAATGCCCCTGAAAGATTGCTCTCTTTAGCCTGGGAAGGCAGGGAATTCAAAGCCAAGAGAATAGAGAAAAAGATAACTAAACGGTTTTTATTCATAATCTCACCTTTTACCTGAAATTAAACAGGACGCAGATTAACGCTGATTTACAGGATGTAAAAGAAAAGCCTGCGTTCTAATTTTCATCATCACTTTGTGCCGACTATTCGGCTTGTGAATCTTACCGCTTTTTTTCAATTCTATCAATTATCTGTCTGAAATGTGCGAGGTCATCGGCGTATTTTTGATTTTCCATGTCACTTAAATGCCATAGTTTTTCCGCTACCTGATAGGCATTTCTATTATACTTTAGATTCTCAGGTTCTGATTTTATGAGCTTAAGGAAATATCCATAAGATTTGGCAAAGTATTTCCTTCCCCCTGTTCTTTCACCTTCTTTCCAATAAACTCTACCGAGATTATAATATACTTTGTCATCTTTGGGAAGGATTTCTTTTAAAGAGGCTGCTTTTGTCTCCCAATAAGAAGGATCATCTTCCAAAAAGAAGACGACCTTTTCCTTCTCTCCTGAATCAAGGGATATATTCCGACTATTTTCGGTTTTAGCCACCTTATACCCTTCCTTCTCAATAGAAATCCCTTCATAGAAGCCTGGCGGCAGAGTCAACGTGTATGACCCATCTTCCTCCACGATTTCATGCGTTGGAATACCCAAAGCCGTTATGAATGTAAACTCTTCCTCGCTGTTTAAAAGAACGAGCTTCTTTTTTTCTCTATCAAAAGCAGAAACGCATATCTGTCCTTGAATCAAGTGCTTGTTGATATCTACTTCAAGAAGCTTAGTCTCGTTTGGTTTCAATACAAACAAGTCACTTTCCCACCTGCTTTTTTCCTTCCAGATGTAAGAATCTTTTTTAGAATCTTTACTTCCTTCAACGCAGACCTTAACCTTTTTCTTTGGAGAGAATCTATCACTAAAAAGAGGGCCTTTTGTCTCAGAAAGGATTTTATTCTGATCATCAAGGATCGTAATCTTTGCCTGAGGCTCTGTCTTCACCTTAAGGGTGGCAAATGAGAGGCTTGTCATAATAATTTCCTTTAGAGACAGGGTGTCTCCGCCAATAGCATAATCTTTAATAAACCCGTACTGTATGATGTATCCCAGAGGGCACTTCTTGCCTGGATTGTAGGCCTTGATTATCTCCCCAGTTGGGTCAAGCAATATCGGAAAAGTCAGGCCTTTGGATTCGACTATTTTCTTTACTTCAGGAGTATATTCAGGGGTAATAAGCAACAAACTCGCGCCGCTATTTTTGATCTTTTGGTAAAATGCTTCCAACTCAGGAAGAAATGCCTCTTCTGAGAAGTCCCAGAAATAGAGAAGTACAGGCTGGTCTTTGTAGTCCTTCAAGCTTACCTCTCCTCCATCGATTTTAGAAAGTGTAAAGGGTGGCGCGTTAGTTTCTTTTTTAAGGACCCAAATGCCATCTATGGTGGCGTATGAGAGGCTTGCCAGAATGCTTTCCTGTAGAGATAGGGCATCTCCACCAACAGCATAATCTTTGATAAGACCATGATCGATGATGTATCCAAAAGGAGACCCTTCACCGGGATAGACCTTGATTGTCTCCTTTTCGGGATCAATCAGTATTGGAAAAGTCAGGTTTTGGGATTTGACTATTTGGTTTATCTCAGGAGTATCTTCAAGGGCAATAAGCAACAAGGTCGCATCGCTATTTTTAATCTTCTGGTAAAATGCTTCCAGCTCAGGAAGATATTTCCCAAATAGCTCTTCTGAGAAGTCCCAGAAATAGAGGAGTACAAGTTGGTCTTGATAGTTCTTCAAACTCACCTCCCCTCCATCGATTTTAGAGAGCGTAAATGATGGCGCTTTGCTTCCCTTTTCAAGGGCACAAATGCCATCTGTGGCGAAAGTTAGCAGCAATAGTCCAACTATTAACCACATCAGGTGTGATCTTATGTTGCAACCGTCTGATTTGTTTAATCTACTCATTAGTTTAACCTCCATTAATCCGGCCTTAAGGTGGCCTTGATTGATTTTTTCTCCTCTGGAGAGAGAGTCACTTGATACGGCCAATCTTTATAGCCTGCTTTCTTGAGAATAATAGTATGCTTCCCAGCCGTTATAGATTTTGAGAAGGGTGTGGTGCCAATTAATTCATTGTCAAGGTAGATTGAAGCCCCTGTGGGTTCTGAATCGACCACAATGGTTGCCCGCAATTCGACTTTCATCTCTGTTGTTGCGTTTGGTATAACCAATGTAGCTTTAGTCCAGACAAAGTCACCTTTTACCAGTTTTATGTTATGCGCCCCTGAGCTAATTTCATTAAGCAATATGGGCGTACTGCCTTTTTTCTCTCCGTCCAGATAAACTGAGGCCCCTGGTGGAGATGATGTTACCTGGATTTTGCCGTATTCTATTACTGGTTTCAATTCTGCCTTGATTGATTTTTTTTCATCCTCAGAAAGAGTTACTTCACCAGACCAATCTTCAAAACCTTCCTTTCTTACTACAATGGTATATCTGCCAGGCGCTACGGTTTTTGAGAGCGGGGTAGAACCTATTATTTTTCCATCAAGATAGACACTGGCAGAGGAAGGCTCTGAAGCAACCGTAATAGTAGCAAGTTTTGGTTTGATTGCTTCCCTCTCTGGAGATAAAGGCTTGGAGCGGGCTTTTCCTTTATCTTCCTGGGAAGAAGACAATGACTTTTGTTTAACTTCTGGAAGAGTAGCAAGTTTAGGTTTACTTACCTCTTCTTTAGGTGGGTTTTTGGCAACTTCCATTTGCTCCTTTTTTTCACTATATTCTTTGACTTCGGGCTTTGGGGTTGAAGCTTCAGGGCGAGGTTTTTCTTCATCCAAGGACAGTAATGAATTATGGATATAGCCAACCCTGTTATCTCTAGTCTGGATGCGATACCAATCGCCTTCTTTAGAGAGTATAGAAACCTTGTCCCCTTCAGATGCACTGGCAATGACTGTAGATGACGGCCCTGAACGAATATTGGTCTGGTTTGCAGTAACAATACCTGATAAAGATGCTTTACTGGAAGGTGATACATGAATTTCAATGCTCTGTAATGAATAAACCTTCTTTGAATCTGGATTTAGTCTGAATTCTAAAGTATTTTTCCCAGCACGCAACAAATTACTAATATTTAATTCGTCTTTTGGGAAGTTAGAGTTAGATGTATATCCGGGAGCTTTATAACGCGTCATCAAGCTCCTTTCATTCATATTGATATCAATATAAGTTGCTCCTTCCCTTTCTTCATATCCTGCGTGCGATAACTTCAATAAATACCCATTCTTTCTAAAGTTTTCGGGAACAGAAAATTCACATTTAATAATCCCATCATCTTTCTTTATTTCCCAATCGTAATTTCCTGATTGGACATCACCACGAGTTTTCAAAACAATGCCCTTTCTAATACTATTACTGCCAGAGGCAGTAGCAGTAATATACTTTGGGAAAGAAGTATCCCGAAGAGCGAAATAATCGCCGATATCCCCTGAGATAATACCATAACTCAACATACTGGCAAGAAAAACTGAGATTGGAATGACACCAGCTAAATAAGTTTTTTGATGGTGTTCGCGGAAGATTGGCTTAGATATCCACCAGGTGATTGGAATTGAGATCAAGCTCGAAAAAACTTTTCCACTACTGATAAGAAGTATAAGTCCACTTGCACATGTCCAAAAATAACCAGCTTTCTTATTATTATCTTTTATTTGAAATAAACTTATAATAAAGGCAATTCCAGCGATTATTGCCCAACCTGAAACATGAACAGAGCCAAGGAGGTAAAGGAAATAGCCACCACTGATTACCGAAGCTACTCCAGTAGATGTTTTGGTAAGTTCTTCTGCCCGTTCATCTAAGCCTTCTACAGAGCGCGAGGGGGTGTTTACGGTTGGGGGAGGTTCCGGTTTTTTACCCTTAGGGATGGCTTTATCTTTTTCTTTCTTCTCCGTTTCTCCTACCGAAACATGGACAAAGGTCTCCGCAACAGAGGAAAGAACCAGACGGAACCCGACCCCGTCGTACGAATCCGCAGGTACGCTCATGTTCCGGCACGATGCCCGCAAGTCCCACGGTTCGTCACCCCACAAACCGCCACGAAACACCCGCATTTGTCCACTATCAGATTTTCTCGGATTATTCTTCGGACTGTTTTTGTAATAGCCCTTACTATACCAGTCCTGAACCCATTCCTCTACATTGCCGGTCATGTCATATAGTCCAAGTCCATTTGGCTTCTTCTGTCCTACTGGATGGGTCTTTTCTCCTGAGTTTTTGTCATACCACGCATAATCCTTTAGTTCTGATTCATTGCTTGTGCCTGCAAATTTCTCTTTCTTTCCACTACTCCTTGCTGCATATTCCCATTCTGCCTCTGTAGGAAGACGAAATTTCTCTTTGTCCCCCTTTTTCATCTGATTAAGTCTGATTATAAATTCCTGAACATCATTCCAACTGACACTCTCTACAGGATAGTTATCTCCATTTTGGAAATATGATGGGTTATTCCCCATAATTGTAACCCACTCCTTCTGTGTTACTTCATATTTCCCTATGTAAAAGTCATCCACACATACTTCATGGACAGGTTTTTCATCACCATCGCTCTCCCCATCTCCAAAGGTATCCCCCATCTGATAACAACCACCTTTTACAAAGACAAATTCTATACCTGTTAGAGGGTCTTTGTATGTACTCTTTTCAGTCTCTTGTGATTTTTTAACAGGTCTTGAGATTGTGGGCTTTGGTATTTCGGTTTGTGTATTATCGGCAATAGTTAATTGGGCGGCTGTATAAACAGGTTTTGAGATTGTGGGCTTTGGTATTTCGGTTGGTGTAACATCATCTGTTACAGGTAATGACCGGGATACAGCTATTTCGGAAGAGGAGGTTCCCGTGAGTGCAGGGGCTTTGGGTTGTTTTTGCCCGCAGAAAGGGCAGAATTTAACAGTGCCGAAAAGCTCTTTATCACAAGATTGGCATTTAATGGGATAATTCATAGTTTATAGATGTGAAACGGCCTTGTTCATCGTTTCGGCCACTTACTAAATTAGGTTGCGCAACTTTCTTGGAGTTAATCCTTTAGGATTTCATTTATACTCAGCGCGGCCATAAACAGTGATTTTGTAAATCGGGTGGTGGCCTATTATAGCTAACTGGATTCCCGTTTTCACGGGAATGACAAGGCATGCATGAGTGTCATTCCCGCGGAAGCGGGAATCCAGTGTGATTGCGAAAACCGCAAGTTATGCCCGTGTTAAGTATATGAAAGGCTAAAGCCTAAACTCCGATGACTATGCTGGTGATGCTGAGTTAAAAGACGAGCTATTAGGGTGATTTCTTACGTTTTTTAACTACGTCCCCCATGTTTACATGTTTACCTTGATATCCAACTTTTGTGCGGACCGGTTTGGCTTAAAGGCTTGCAGGCACTATTCTGGCAGACAAGCACGAGGTCTGGATTAATAGTAGATATAGATTTTCATATCCGGCTTGGTTTTCTTGTGAAGATGTCTGAAATCACGGTCAATGTCCATTTCTGCCGGATAAGTTAAGGTAAGCTTGTGCTGCTCCCCTTCCTTTTCCCTGGTAATTTTAGATGGCGGGTATCTGAGAAAGGGTTGCTTGTCAGGGCTTACGGTTTTATTGACCAACCGTATTCCAAATAGCACCCTTGGCCCTGCTTCCACAGAGGTTGCCACTACTTCCGAGACCTTATACTTTCGCACATTCCGATCGAAATAGACGTTGGACTTTATGATCACTTCTTTATCGGTCAACTCCTCCTTGAGCAGCTTCAGATTTTCATCTTCCCATTCCTGAGACGGATTTAGTTTCTTAGCTGAATCAGATTGACGAACCATCTTAGCTCTCCTTTTACTTCCCCATCCCTATCTGCTGGGTGCGCTGGAATATCTTCCCTTCGGTCTTAATAGCCGGGGCAATAATGAGTTCTGTAAGCTGCATCTGGCGGATGTCTTTGGCTCCACAAATTCCCATGGCGGACTTCAATGCCCCCACAAGATTTTGAGAACCATCATCTAAGTGAGCCGGGCCATAGAGGATTTCTTCCAGAGTTCCAGTAGTTCCAACCTGGATCCGTGTTCCCCTCGGAAGATTCTGATGAGGTGTAGCCATACCCCAATGATATCCCTTGCCAGGGGACTCTTTGGTCTTGGCAAAGGCCGAACCAACCATAACGGCATCAGCACCGGATGCAAAGGCCTTACAGATGTCTCCGCCTACACTCATGCCTCCATCTGTAATAATAGGCACATATTTTCCTGTCTGCTTGTGGTGGAAATCTCTGGCAGCAGCACAATCAGCCGTGGCTGTCACCTGAGGGACACCCACACCGAGCACCCCCCGGGTGGTACACGCTGCTCCCGGGCCCACGCCTACCAGAAGGCCATCTATTCCGGTGGCCATAAGTTCCAGGGCGCCTTCATAGGTAACACAGTTGCCGACTATCACCGGGATTGGCATTTGTTTGACAAAACCTTCCAGATTTAAGACCTGATGAGTAGAGGAGAGGTGCCTGGCCGTAACTACTGTGGCCTGGACCACAAATATATCTGCTCCCGCCTCAACCGCTAAAGAACCAAACCTTTCTGCCCGTTGCGGAATAGCTGAAACACAGGCCATCACCCCCGCCTTTTTGATCTCTTCTATCCGACGGCCAATCAATTCTTCCTTGATCGGTTCCTGATACATCTTTTGGATAATGTTGGTCGCCTCTGCCGGGGTAGCCGTATCTATTTGGTCAACAATCTCTTCCGGGTTTTCATACCGGGTTTGAATCCCTTCCAGGTTAAGAACAGCTACTCCTCCCAATCGGCCCATCTCGATAGCAAACCGGCAGTCTACCACCCCATCCATGGCCGCCGCCATGATGGGGATTTCGATCCTGTGATCCCCAATCTGCCAGCTTAGATCTACCTCATCCGGGTCAACAGTAACTAATCCAGGGACCAGCGCGATCTCATCAAACCCGTAACATATCCTGGCCTTGCGGCCTCTTCCTACCCACATACCCATTTTCTTTTCCCTCCTTAGTATAATTAGTAATTATATTTGTAGCCGTTTACGGCTTGAAATTAGAAATTGGAAATTAGAAATTAGAAAGTATGAAGGCTCAATTTCCAATTTCAGCGTTCTGTGAACGGTTACTTATATTTTCTCCACCACCTGTCCCAGGACACCACCCAGACTATGACTGGCCCGGGCAATGGCCGTATAAAGCCGGCTAAACTTATCTTTATCCCTGGCTACATCAAGTCCCTTATCCGGCCTCAGTCGTTGGATAACCCCCTGGATACTTCCGGAGATAAGCCTGGTAGTCGTGGCTTGATTTATCTGATCATTGATCTCATGCAATCTCTGATAGTCAGAATTGTTCTGAAGGAGACTCAATGCCTCTTCGCAGACCTGCTTGATTTGAGATGCCTCTGTAATGAGCGCTTTTATATCTGCTTTTAATCGTGCCAGCTGGGGTTCAGGCCGGTAATTCTCAGCCTCTTTCAGAAATCCTTTTATATCTAAGGGAGAGTAACAATATTGCTCTATGGCCTCAGCCAGGTCGATAATAAGCACTCCCTCCTTCAATATCCCTCCCTGCGTGGCATTAATACATGTAGCTTTTGTCCGGGCAATCTCCCAATGCAACCACTCCTGGTAAACAGCCAATTTTTTATGAGTAGCCACAGGCCGGCCGTAGATGTCTTTTACCGAGATAACATTATGCCCAATATACTCCTGGTGTTTCATCTCGACAGGACCTTTGCCGGCCAGTTCCTTAGACCATTGTTCTTCATAAGACCCCCCGGAAACAAAGGCACGATTATCCGGAAAAGAGAGGTCCTGCCCGACAAAGATAATGGGGTCAGCCCCAATTTTCCGAGCCAGATCAAAGGCATAAGTAGCTACTGACCCTCCCCCTTTTAAAGAGACGTAAGGTCGGGCAGCCGAGCCGGCCTGGCAGCATAGATATTCAGCAATCCAGTCCATTAATATATGGCCGTGCGAGGCAATGAGCTTAAGGCCCGAGAAATGTTTAAAGATACGGGGATAACAAACCGGGTCTGCTACTAAGGTCACATCGTCCAGTTCAAGCCCTCTAAAGTGGTGGTAATTCTTCACCTGGGCATCAACCGTGATCACCATATCCGGCTTGATCCCCCGCTTCAAGACCGCCTTGAGGGCCGTATCAACGCATATAAGTAAAGCCTTCCCTTTGGCCGCCCCTAAATCCTGGATATTTTTATCTAAGGATGGGCCGGCAGAGATAATAATGGCCGGTTGATCAGGGAACTTGCCAAAAAGCGAACCAAGGGGTGGATTGCTAATAATCTCAGGGAGGTTGTCGATGATATTTTCCTGCCACAGCTTACCAAAAGAACTCATGCCGGTCAGGTTCATCAGGCCCATCTCCAGAACACCCTTTATCGCCTCGACTACTTCTTTATAGTAATCCGGCTTTAAAGAAAGGCTTGGTCTATGTTCAATCACCTGAACCAATTCCAAACGGTCCAGGGTAATGATCTCTCCGAGATAGTCAATTATCCGCCTGTTTTCTTCTCCAATCAACAGTTTTAAACAAGGAGATCTTAATAACCCTGTCAGGCTCCTGGTTTCTAAAGCTACCTTAAATAAATCCGGACTGGGATCTATTACTACCAGGTCAGTGTCTTCCCCGATAACCGAACTGATCTCTTCAGCTATATAGCCTAATCCAAACCCCAACAAAATAACTACCTTTTTATTTTCAAGTTTGTATTGAGACAATATCTTCTTTGCCTCTGCCCGGGGGTCATAAGGACTGTGAAGCGATATAGTCTTTCCTCGCCCATCAATTACCTTCAGGGTAAGATCCCCTTTTTTAGAGGGTTCTACTACTGCCCTGGCGTTTCCAACAATCTCTAAACGCCTTCGCACTCTTTCAGGTATGTAGGCCAAATTATTCAGATAATAATTCATGTTCCTATCCTGACCGAATCAGTCATTTCCTTAAGAAGAGCGATAGCTGACAGAACGGCCAGATAAGATGTCCTGGGATTAGAGGGGGCAGGGAGGTTTTCGCAGCGGGTAACTATTCGGCCAAAGTCTCCTTCAGCCTCGATCTCATGAACATTTCTGGTTAGATTGGGATCGGCGACAATCTCTACTTTAGTCCGGGCCGGTCCTATTCCAGCTAAGCTAAGGGTGGCCGCCACATTGATGTTAGCCGGAAAGCCCCTGGCGGCTTCAATGGCATTTCCCCGGAAGATCATTTTGGGTTGGCTAATATTATCCAGATCTATTCCATGCTCCACGATAAAGGGAGCCCCTTTTAAGCCGGCCGGTGGTTTACTGGTCCTCAAGCAGACTGAGGTGATTTGAGCGCTATTGGCTGCTTTCAATCCATCCAAACCGGCAATAGCGCCGGAAGGAAGGAAGATATGCACCCCTTGCTGCCGGGCCGATTCCAGCAAATCCAGCCTCTCCAATAATCCGCCGGTACTCATTATCAAGACATCTTTCTTCTTTGATATAGCTGATATAACGACTTCCGGCACAATCCGGGCCGAAGCTGCTTCTATGACTAAATCAACCCCCCCGGCTATTTCTTCTATGGACTTAATGGTTATTCCGGATGAAAGGCGGCTGACCAAATTCATAGCCTTTTCCTCGACTAGATCGCTTACGGCCACCAGATCCATCCCTTCAATCTCTTGAGTTATCACCTCAGCTAATCTGGCCCCAATAGTTCCGCAACCGATCAATCCAACCTTGATCCTCTTCATTATCCCCTTAGCCTTTCAATCAACCGCTCCAGATCATCTGCCGAATAATACTCTATTTCTATCCTGCCCTTGTCTTTGCCGGGCTTAATTGTTACCTTGGTTCCCAGGCTTTCTGTTATTTCCTCTTCAATCGCGATTATGTTAGGGTCCCTTTCGGCGGGGACTGTTTCACGTGAAACATCAGGATTAGTTAATTTCCGAACTAATTCTTCTGTCTTTCGAACCGATAATTCCTGTTTAATAATTTTGGAGCTCAACTCCATCTGGGCGGCTTCATTAGGTATAGGCAGGAGGGCTCTGGCATGCCCCATTGAAAGCATTCCATCCGCTACTTGATCCTGAATGGCCAAAGGGAGATTGAGAAGCCTCAGAAAATTAGTAATGGTAGAGCGATCCTTGCCCACCTTTTTGCCTAACTCTTCCTGGGTAAGAGTAAATTCATTAATCAGTTGTCGATATGCCTCCGCTTCATCAATAGGATTCAATTCTTCACGCTGGATGTTTTCAATCAGGGCGATCTCTAATGCCTCTCCGTCCGACACATCCCTGATTACTGCCGGGATCTTTTCTAATCCAATCTCCTGAGCAGCCCGCAACCGTCTTTCGCCGGCGATCAGCTCATATTTACCTTCCTTAGGACGAACCACCACCGGTTGAATAACGCCCTTCTCCCTGATCGAGGCGGTTAACTCCCTTAGTTTGTCCGGATTAAACTCACGCCTGGGTTGATATGGATTTGGAGTCACATCAGCTACTGGAATCTCTCGAATCATTTCACTTCCTTCCGGAGGATAATTAGTTTCCACTTCACCCCTCCAAACTAAATCTTCCATACCTCTTCTCGCTCCTTTCTTGAAAAATCAGTAATTGCTCAATATCTTGTGGAAAGTAGGCAGCCGTTTACGGCTCGAAATTAGAAATTG
>JASEGY010000011.1:23764-24753 GCA_030019105.1 bacterium
TTCCAATTTCTAATTTCAACATTCCGTGAAGACTTATCGTCTTTGCGAGATTTCCACACTTTATTGGGCAATTACAGTTATTGGTCTTTTTTGAGGGATACCCGGCCGGCGGGGATACCTGTCGGGAGTCTCCTTTTCCTTATTAATAAGAACTAAGTGCCTCTTTTGGTCAATCATAGGCAGGATAATCTCCGTTACCTCTTTCAATCTCCCCCCTAAAAGGGCTATTGTCTCCCTGGCAGCCTCGATTTCTTCTCTTACCTCTTTCCCCTTCATGGCTAAGAATTCTCCCCCTACTCGTAAAAAGGGAAGAGCCAGCTCAGCCAGGACACTTAAGTTGCTAACAGCCCGCGAGAGAATAAGTTTATACTGTTCCCGCTCAGTTCTATCCCTTCCGTATTCTTCCGCCCGACCGCAGAGTATCTTTATCTCAGGGAGTCCCAGCACACACTTGAGATGCTTAAGGAACTCAGCCCGCTTTCTCATAGAATCCAAAAGGGTTAAATCTATCTGTGGCTGATAAATAGCTAACGGTATCCCTGGAAATCCTGCCCCTGTCCCCAGGTCAAGAACTTTAAGCCCCTCTGATAAAGAGACTGCCTTCAGACAGGTCAGCGAATCAATAAAGTGCTTGAGGACGATATCCTCCGGGCTCTCGATGCTGGTCAGATTGATCCGTCTATTCCAGCTTTTTATTTCTTCGAGGTATGTGATAAATTGCTCTACTTGATGATCGCTTAATCTGCAATCTAATAGGCCGGCAGATTCTCTTAATAGTTGATCTGTCCTGATTGTCAACGGCGAATGGTTCATTTATACCACATGTGATATATGAAGTCAAGCGGGATTTTACCACAGATTTGTCTCGCCCTTACAGGGCTAAACATAACCGAAGGCCAGCCCCAACGGGGCGTAATAATAAAGCCCAGGGCATCGCCCCACTGCCATTAAGTTAAGCCGAAGCTTTTGAAACACAATAGGTTGGCAAG
>JASEGY010000120.1 GCA_030019105.1 bacterium
GGCCTATTTTAAATGGGTTAGCCTCGAAGACACACGAGAACTTTTAGCTCTCGAGATACCCATACATCATCAATTATTTTTCAGACACCAATTATAATTACCCCGCATGAAAGTGTAACGAGTAAAAAAGAAAAATTAGTATCCATCATGTCAATCAATGAGCGATGTTTTTCCAACTTTGATTTCACCTTTCCTTTAAATCGATTTATATGCATTACCGGTTTATCAGGCACAGGAAAATCTTCTTTATTAAATATAATCTTTCGGGCTTTAAACAAGAGTAGTACAGCCTGGATGGGACTCAGAGGAATGGGTGAAATAATAGGAAAAGGGAAAATAAGAAGACCCTATCTTGTCGATCAAACACCTATAGGAAATAATCCAAGGAGTACACCTGCGACCTACCTTGGCGTATGGGATAGAATACGCGATGCTTTCGCTGAAACAGAGCAGGCGAAACATCTGGGCTTTAACGTCTCTCATTTCAGCTTCAACACACAGGAGGGGCAATGCCAATCGTGCCAGGGAATGGGTTATGTGCCAATTCCTGATGAAGAAGAAACTCTGTGGGAGTACTGCCCTGTTTGTAATGGAAGACGATACAGGAAAGAAATCTTAAAAGTCTATTATGATGACTTTTCCATAGCCGATGCTTTGAAGCTTACTGTTGATGAAGCTGCGAAAGTATTTTCCGATTCAAAACTTGTGAAACGAAAATTATCCTTCTTGCAGCAGGTAAATCTTGGCTATTTGGCCCTGGGGCAATCTTCCGGTTCCTTAAGTGGTGGAGAATCTCAGCGTATAAAACTGGCAAAGGAATTATCAAAAAGACTGGGAGACCGTTGTGTCTATTTGCTGGACACACCATCACGAGGACTTCACTTACAGGACTTGCCCATACTGGCCAATGTTTTCAAAAGACTGGTTGAGAAAAACAATACAGTAATTATCGTTGACAATCACGAGGAACTTTATAACGAAGCAGATATTATAGTCAGGCTTGAGTCAAAGGCTAATGGAAAAAGCGAAGTTACATAGTTTCAATATATTCCGCAACCTTTCCAACCATAGATTCACTCACAGAGAAAGCCCCGTAACCTCGCTGCCAGGCAAAGGGAACCCGCGCCCGTTTTCCCTCATTTACCCATTTCGATGAATTACCCGGGAAAACTTACGTTGAACAAAGCCATTTTTATATTCGTTTAGCGCGATTCACTGTTGTTCAGTGTTCAATTATCCCACGAATCCGTGTAGAGCCGGTTAATTCAATTCAGAATCCAATTGTTGAAGGATCATGTTCAATTCTTCCATGTTTTTTTGGGCCAGTTCTTTTCCAGAAGCGATTGGATGTCTCAAAATTCGCTGAGCCATTTGGATTTCACCTATCAATTTGCCTTGTTCTATTCCTTGTTCTCTTCCTCTCTCCATTCCTCTCTCCATTCCTCTCTCCATTCCTATTTGGATAAGCTCTTGCCCTGCAACTGTTTGTTCGAGTGGGGTTAATTGCAACATAGTCTGAACCTCCTTTAAGGTTAATTCGGGAAACCGCTGGATAATGGCATATTCTAATAATTCTATCAGTATCTTTGTTTTGTCTTCAGGCAGTTTTAATGATTGGATGTCTGCTTTCCATTTAGGGACGGCTCCCACCAGTTCTTTTTTACTGGAAACAACCAAAGGCTTCAAAACGGTCAAGGCCCCTGGTTTATCTTCTACCATTTTGAGACAGTCAATCAAATTGACACGAATCAATTGATGGGGAGAAATACCTGAGAAGAGAGGAGGTATTCCTGGATCATATTTCTGATCAAGAAAACTTAAGAAGACGCTTTACGTAGATGCAGGTATGACGCTCATCTGCAAATTAATTATTTCTTTGGCTGTCCTCTTCTTCTTCCTTATTCTTGCATTGCAAGATAAGGCATGCAATATTAGCAACACGGTTTCTGAATATTGTTAACTGCTTTTCTGGAATCCATTTATACTCTCTTGCTATGACAGCGACTACGTAAACCGTCTTCTATATTTTTCTTGCTAACTGTTTTTCTGGAATTTATTTACAGTTACCTGCTATGACAGCGGCTACGTAAACCGTCTTCTATAGTTCTTGACAGCGGCTACGTAAACCGTCTTCTATAGTTCTATATTTTTTAAACCGTCTTCTATATTTTTCCGGGTTTCTTCAAGAAACCTGGTTTCTTCGGTGCTCGAGTGAATTGATTATAAACTATAGTTCATAATCAAAGAAAAAGAATATTTGTGGTCTAGATAACAACTGGTAGGGATGTTGGAATCGTTCTTAATAAGGGTGTAGCTCAATTCCGGTGTAATCCACTTTCTGAGATTATATTGCAGCTTTAAATAAAGATAATCCAACCGAGAGGTCATCTGCTGCCGGTTTCCGATTGTCCGGGTGGGATAATTTCTCCATTCACGATAATTGTAACTGCTCAGGGCAATCTTTTCGGTCAAGAAAGAGGATAGATTCAGGGTCAGCCGGTGGCCTCCGTATTCTTCCGGCAGGCTGTTGGACTCGTTTAAGAGTAAGGTGTACATGCCCTGCAATCTCCCATGAAATTTTCGGGAGATATCCTGGGAAAGGATAAGAAGGGTACTGTAATTGTCATCTTCTCTCTTTTTGCTGTTTATGGGTTCCCAGTAAGCATCCTTCGCCCGTAACTTCTCATATCTTAAAGGCTGATACTGGAATCGAAGCTCAAGATTGGTTGATTCGAAGATTCGGTAGCCCGACTGGAACATAATGTTATGAGCTGTCCAGTCCCTTGGTTGGCTCCAAACATCTTCCTTATAATCAATCCCGCGCCAGAAATATCCCCCCCCAAGCAACAACTTCCGAAGATTATACCTGGCATTGAGATTAATCGTTGTCTGGAAATACTTGTTTGGCTTACTTCCCCATTTTGTGTTTACCTCAAAGTATGGATATAGCCTCCATAAAGGGCGGGAGAGACTGATTGTTATCTCTTGCTGGAGTGAGTTCAGAGAAGTATTTTCCTGGTGCTTCAAGAAATTAAATCGGTAAGTGGACATTTGCTTAATCCTGGGGGACAGATCTCTTTTCAGGTCATACCTGAGACTAATCTCGTTCACCGTCTCATCTTTTATCACCCCGGAACCCTTCGGTTGATGAGTAATGTTGTCTTCCCATCTTCTACCTATATCTACAAACAGCTTCCCGTAATTTCTGATCGGCTGGCGTCGATCGATCACCTTTACATCCTTGACAATAGGGGGCTCCACTGTCTTGAGGCCTGGAACAGATTCTTCCTTTTCTGCGGCCGGGCTGCTCCCTAAATCGATCCCGAGACGTTGGACGGCATAGTCAGAACTAAAACCCTGCTCATTGTCGATAAGCCCAAGGATGTAAGCGGTATCCAGATCGAAAGTTCCTATCTTTATTTCCCAGACATCCGAAGAGATATGGGCATATACCTTGATTATGTTCGGGAGGCGATTGACAAAGGTATATTCTTTATCCGAATGGGCCTGATGTATCTTGAGGTATCTGGTCCGGATAAATAAGTTGTCTAAGCTCAGAATTCTTGCCGGCTTGTCGTCTACTGCCTCCATGGTATCGGAATAGTCAAATTCCCTGGCGTATCTGGTGTAAGTAATGTTATCCGGACTTAGATAGATACTCAGGTCAGATTTCTTGAGGCGGGTCTCTCCATGATCGTTTTTGATCAAAACAACTTTTTTGATTACCCCATTGGCTCCTAAATCAACCCCTATGCTTCGGGAAAGGTAGTCAAAGGCAAATCCACCTTTATGGTCCCAGTGAGTAATCCTCCCGGTAAGGGGAGAAGTGTCTCCATCAAGCCCACCTATCTTTATCTCATCCATTTCCGGAAAGACATAGCCGTATACTCTGACCATTTCAGGGAGACGATTGGCAAAGGTAAACTCTTTATCCGAACAGGTCTGATGTATCTTTAGGTATCTGGTCTGAATAAAGAGGTTGTCTAAGCTCAGAACTCTCACCACTTGGCCTTCTACCACCTCTAAGGTGTCGGAGTAGTCAAATTCTCTGGGGTATTTGGTGTAGGTGATATTGTCAGGACTTAGATAGATGCTCAGGTCCGATTTCTTAAGGCGGGTTTCTCTCCGATCGTTCTTAATTAGAGCGATTTTTTTGACCACCCCCCTGTTTCCCAAGTCAATCCCTATGCTTCGAGACAAATAGTCGAAGGCAAATCCACCACTCCAGTCCCAGAGGGTAACTCTTCCTTTGAGCGGCTCAACATCTCTGTCTATAAATCCTGTCCTTATATCCCCTATTTCGGGATGGCTTTGTGCCTTAGCCGAACATACCCGGACTAACAGAAAGATGATTATAATTAAAACTACCTTCTTTATCATTAGAAAACGTCCTTTAATCGGTAATCAGGGGTCTGGATCATCGTTTCGGCCAATAGCGACCTTCCCGAAAGCTTCGAGCTTTCGGGAAGGTCAGAGTTACTATCCTGAGTGATGGGGCACTGCCATTAAGTTAAGCCGAAGCTTTTGAAACACAATAGGTTGGCAAGGTAGGAGTTTAGGCTTTAGCCTTTCATTCTCCTGGTATTGTGCTGCAAATGAAACCCTAAAGGGTAAATTCCCTTCACAGGTGACTGCGGGACGAATTACATACTCCCTATATCGCCTTAGCATAAAGAGTTACCCTTAACTTAATGGCAGTGGAGTGATGGGGTGGGAGCGAAAAACCGACGAGAGACTTCCACCAACGTGTACCAGGTTTATTTTACCCTAAGATTGCTCTGTAGTCAATTTAAATTGTCCATCCGGCCCCACTCAATTTTCGACCTGTGCGGTTAGCTGAAGCATATCCTTAACCCCAGCGGGGCGATATGTTTATAGCCAGGCAGCAACCTCCAAGATTAAGCCCCAGCGGAGCGGTATGTATTGAGAACATATCGCTCCGCTGGAGCTGCTTTGATTTGTTTAAGCCACTTCTCTATAAACATTATGCCTCTCTGGGGCTAAATCTTGGCGTGGTTTGGAAATCGCGGTTGCCTGTCCCTAATTTCTAACCGCACAGGTCGAAATCTATTAAATAGCTATAAATATTTACGTTAAGTTAAAATTAGAAAAAGATTACTTAGGTCTTGACAGATAGGCATAGATGTGTTATAATATAGATAGCAACAAGGTAGAAACCAATAAATTAGTAGAAATAAGGAGGAATTTGTAGCTATGGTGCAAGAAAGCTCGAGTTTTATGACGGTAAATGAAGTAGCCGGATACCTTCGTCTTCACGAGATGAGTATCTACCGAATGTGTCAAAATGGAACTATCCCCTCCTTCAAAATTGGCAAGTCCTGGAGATTCAAGAGAGAAAGGTTAGAAGAATGGCTTACCGGCAAAGAAAATACAAAGGAGGAAGAATTGCTATGTGGAGAAAAAATAGAATAGAAAAAGCAGTGAAGGTCTTGATTCCCATTTTTCTTTTGGCAGTTCTAGTCGGTTTTTTAGGGATTAAGTGGTCAGAAATTTCCACCATCATTGATGAGATGGCTGTTTCAAAGATAGTTAAAAAACCGACCTCAATAGAACCAGAGACAAGAGAGATAGAGACAGGGGAGATAAGGAGAGGATTTCTAAATGGGGATACTATCCCAACAAGGGGATCCCTTGGGAACTGGAATTATACCGGCGGGTTTGCCTTTGATTGCTATTCCCGGAGTATAGGCCTTGACCTGGGTAGGCTCACCTCGATAAAAGGCATAAAGTTAATTAGTTCCAGCGCTAACCCAACCAGATTGTCAAAGAAGGATATCTCTATTTATTACAGCCGGGATAATCAGGGGTTTATTGAATATACACAAGACTACCGCTATCAAGACATCCTGACTGATCCTGAACATAAGGGGGTGCGGGTGATAGTCCTTAGCGATCTGGATATTACCGGAAGATATATTAAGGTTTACCAAAAATATAATGACTCTAAATTTACTTTTGTCAACAGCGCTCTCGACAAGATGATCAAACCCCTTTATGATGATTACCCGCTGCAAGCCGGGAGCAAGACAATTTCATTTCCCACAAATATTACCCGGGTTCAGCCGAAACAGATAAAAGACGTGGCCGGAGAAAAGTCTTCTCCCCCCCAAAAGGCGGCTCAACCAGAAAAGGCTGCTGAGTCAAAAGAAGGGGTTAAGCCTAAAGAAGCTGCTCAACCCCAAAAGGCGGCTGCCTCCCCTCAAAAGGCTGCTCCACCCAATATTAAAAAGACAGGAATAAAAGTAGGATATTGCGACCAGGATGCCGAGCCTATGAATCAACCTATCGGACACTGGGATTATGAGGGAGGATTTGCTTTTGATTATGGTCTGCGAAGTATTGGGATTGATCTGGGCGCAGAAGAAAAAGGAGTAAGGCAAATAAAGCTAATCGGTTGGAATGCTAATCCGACTCGATTAAAGGAGTCAGACATAAGTATCTACCTTAGTCAGGATAATCGACGGTTTATCAAATATACCGGAACATGCTATTTTACTGATACCCTGGAAACGGGTCTCGTCAAAAAAGTTCGAGTGCTCACCTTAAGCAATCTATCCTGTCAGGCGAGGTATGTCAAGATTCATCAGCCCTATCGTGATGCTGATTTCACCTTTGCCAATCATCTCCCGAAAATGGTTGAAATAGATTTTCTTTCAGGGGCGATGGAAACAGGAAAGATCGAACCCGCAAAGATCGAACCCGCTGAGCTTTTTTCAAATGAGACTAAGATCGGGATAAAGGTAGGCTATTGTGATCAAGATATCAATCCCGTGAAGCAGCCTATTGGGCACTGGGGCTATGAGGGTGGATTCGCTTTTGATTATGGTCTGCGAAGCATAGGGCTCGATCTGGGAAAAGAAGGTAAGATAAAGAAGATAAAGTTGATGGCCTGGAATGATAATGAGACCAGGCTGAAGAAGGCAGACTTAACCATTTACCTCAGTCAGGACAATCTTAATTTTAGCCCATATCCTGGCGATTGGCGTCTGGTTGAGAGAGTGGAACCCCTGGCTGAAAAAAAGGTGCGCATCCTTATTCTGGAAGAACTCTTCTGCCAGGCCAGATTCATCAAGATTCACCAGGGATATGCCAATGCCGAATATACGTTTGCCAATAATCTCTTGCAGATGTTAGAAGTAGAAGCTATTCTGCCGGAGATAGCTGAAAAGCTGCCCAAATGAAACGGTAGAAGTAGAGCAACTGCTTCAGGTTCAAGGTTCAAGGTTAGAAAGCGACCAACCGTGAACCTAACAACCTGAGTAGTTAGGCGGAGTTTTCTAATGGAAAAAGAATATCGTATCTTCAAAAATTCCACCTTGATGATGATATCCCAGTTCCTCAGCCATGGCCTGCTTCTGGTAATGATCATCCTTATTGCCAGGCATCTGGGGAGCGCCGATTTTGGGAAATACTCCATGGCTTTTGCCTTTGTGGGCATATTTCTTATCCTGGCCGATATGGGGTTAAGCACTATCGGCTTGAGGGGTATATCCAGAGATAAGATGAAGGGTCCCCGGTATCTGGTCAATCTTCTCTTTATGAAGGGTATTCTCTCCCTTTTAATGATTATTATCATTGTGTTAGTCTCTTACCTGCTGGGTTTTAGCCGCGAGGTAAGGAATCTCATCTTTCTCTTTGGTCTGGCCCAGATTATAAACTCTTTGGCCCGGGCCATTCAGATTATCTTCAATGCCTCTGAGAAGATGGAATATACGGCCATCATCTCCTTTATCTTTAACCTTAGTCTATTTGGTCTGGTCGGTATTACTATTGCTTTTTCCGGCGATACGGTCCACATTGTTCTGGCCTATTTAGGCGCCAGTATAGTCCAGTTTGCTTTAACTCTAATCATCCTTCTGAGGAGATTTATCAGGAGAAGAGAGCTGGCCGTTTCTGAGATCGACCTTTCTTTCTGCCGGCTGCTTCTCAAGGAGGCCTTACCGATAGCTTTATTCGGTATTTTTGTTGGTTTATATTTCAGGATCGACACAGTAATGCTTTCCTTCTTCAAGGGAGACGAGGCAGCCGGGCTATACAGTGGGGCCTACAAATTTCTGGAGGGGGTAGCCTTTATAGGCACCTGTTATCGACTGGCCATTTTTCCGGTTCTCTCCAGGTCTTTTGAACTTGATCCATCTTCTTTAAGATCAATCTATGAGAGATCAATCAAGCACCTTTTGATAATTGCTCTTCCTTTAAGTGTGATCATATTTCTTCTGGCCGACAAATTAATTTTTCTCCTGTTATCTGAGGAATATGCCAGGGCGGTCCCTGTCTTACGGATCATTATCTGGGCAATTTCCTTTACCTATTTAAACGACACCCTTCTTCACATCCTTATCTCGATCAACAGGCAGGGATTCACCACCATTACCGTGGCCATCGGGGCTATCTTTAATATCCTGACCAATCTAATCTTTATCCCCAAATGGGGTTATATCGGGGCTGGGATAACCACCCTTCTCTCCGAGGCGCTGGTTACTGTCATTGGCTTTGCCTTTCTGGCTAAATTTCTGGTCAGGCCAAATATATTCAGCTTGATTTCCGGAGTTGTCGCAGCCAACATCACTTTTGGCGTTCTGATCTATTCAGTTTTAAAGGTGACCGGTAGTCTTCTTGCTGTTCTACTGCTCTCTATTACCTATCTTCCACTCCTGTTTATCTTCAGGGTTATTCGTCCCGGTGATATCTCCTTTTTCCTCTCAAGGATAAAGGGGATGCGACTTGTATCGGAAGAAAGGGCTGCAGGATATAGCTCTTAAGATAAGTATTTTGGGGTAAGCGAATTCAAGATAGGCTATGTAGCTTTTGGAGTTAATCCTT
>JASEGY010000121.1 GCA_030019105.1 bacterium
GCAAGGCTAAAGCCTAAACTCCAATTACAACCAACCCCAAAATCTTTTTCTTAAACACTATACAACTTTAGTAATACTACACTATGACACTACAGCATATTAATCGAAGGAGGTGTTCCTACCAATGATGAAGCAAATTCTTAGCCTAACAACCATTCTCATTCTTGGGGTGATATACTCCAGTCCGCCGGCTTATGGCGGCAATTTTTATCCGGTCGATTTTCTGGGTGAATCCCGCACCCGATCAATAGCCTTAGGGGATATCGATCTTGATGGTGATCTCGACCTGGCAGTAGGAAACAGGGTGGGAGAACCTGATCTCATCTATTTCAACGATGGAACCGGCCATTTTCAGGATTCAGGCCAGCGGTTAGGTCAGGCAGCCACCATGGATGTTGTCCTGGGAGATCTGGATGGTGACGGAGACCTTGACCTGGTCACCGGGAATCAGGACGAGGCCAACCGGGTCTATTTCAATGACGGGAACGGTTATTTTTCAGACTCGGGTCAGGCCCTGACCAGCTCCTTTACTCAGGCTCTGGCCCTGGGAGATTTAGATGGTGACGGAGACCTTGATCTGGTAATAGGAAATCGGTATGAAAATCCGGATCGGATATTTATCAATGACGGCCTGGGCCGCTTTACCGACTCCGGCCAGACCGTGGGGCAGTTTAATACCATTAGTCTGGCCCTGGGCGATGTAGATATGGATGGTGATCTGGATATTGCGGCCGGGCACAGCGGTGGGCAAGCTGACCGCATCTATCTGAATGACGGCAGCGGGGCCTTTACCGATTCCAACCAGGATTTAGGGATATGTTGCCCTACCACAGCTATTGTTCTGGCCGATATAGATGGAGATAATGATCTCGATCTGGTCGCGGCTGACTTAGGTCATTCTAATTACAAGGTATATCTCAATGATGGTGCTGGGATTTTTACCCTTTGTGAAGAGTCGTTGAATCCCAATTCTAAGACCTACGGACTGGCCCTAGGCGATATAGATAAGGACGGCGACTTAGATATCGCGGTCGGTTCTTACGGGCAGCCTGACAGGATATATTTTAATCAGGGAGAGTGCCGCTTCTATAATTCCGGTCAGGCGCTGGGCAAGGCCAATACCTACGACCTTGTCCTCGGAGACCTTAACGCCGACGGTTACTTAGACCTTATCGCCGGAAACGATGGACAGGCGGATGTAGTTTACCTCTATGATCCGACTGAGCCCGTCTCAAAAGCAGCTTCTCCTCCTTACGTCAATTCCTCGCCTATTAAAGTAAGTTTTGAGGCCTCTGATCCGGACGGTATTGCCAAAGTCAGGCTGTTTTTCAGGAAGGACGAAGGCCCGTGGAGAGACAGCGGTCTTACCCTTTCTGGAAATCAGGGAATATTTGACTTTCAGCCCAGCGGAGAAGGCAAGTATGAATTCTTTACCCAGGCCACTGACAACCGGGGGAGCATAGAATCTTACCCGCCTGTTCCTGACAGTCTGACCATCTACGACATTACCGCACCCAGCTCCCAGGCCTTAGCCATACCTAAATGTGTTTCAGACCCGAAAATCTTAATACCCTTTGAGGCACGGGATGTCCTGGACGGCATCAAAGAGATCAGGCTCTACTACCGCCGGAATGATGGCCCCTGGTTGGATAGCGGCTTAACTACGCAGGGAGCCATTGAGGAAATTCTGGTTCCGGATCCGGGGCCGTGTTGCGCTGATGGCACGACTACTCCCAGAGGAAATGTCAGTCATGGAACATTCAGCTTTATCTTCCCTCAAGAAGGCAAATACGAATTCTACACCATAGTAGTTGATCTGGCCCAAAATGCCGAGTTATCGCCGGAAGAACCAGACAGCGAGACCTATTTTGATCTTACGCCCCCTCCCGCCATTGAAAGTCTGGAGGTTATCGATACTCCCAATGATTTTGGCCGGAGCCTCACCGCCACATGGAAGGCGTCACCTGCTGCAGACCTCGATCATTACAACATCTATCTGAGCAATTCGCCGATAAAAGACGTTCAAGGGATAGCCCCAATTCTGACTATCCAGGATCCGAAATCCGCAATCCGCAATCCGAAATCCGAAATCCCTACTATTGAGAACTATG
Source organism: bacterium (assembly GCA_030019105.1). Lineage (GTDB taxonomy): Bacteria > UBA9089 > JASEGY01 > JASEGY01 > JASEGY01 > JASEGY01. Next base: position 2,112 of record JASEGY010000121.1, read on the forward strand.
TTGACTATTACGCAGCCGTAACAGCCGTGGATATCTGTGGCAACGAAAGCCGGATAACAACCTTTGGCCCGGTTCAATCGGCCGATAATTCAGACCGGCTGGCCCCTGCTTCCAGGGCATCTACTCCTCAGTGTGTTCTGGCCGGAGATATCTCGGTTACTATTGAAGCCACCGACAATAACGGAAGCGGGATAGCCAAAATAGACCTCTGGTATCGAAAAGACAGAGGCAGTTGGAGGCAAAGCGGACTTTCCACCTCAGAGACCCCGACGACCCTGAATTTCACCCCAGCCGGGCCAGGCGCCTACGAGTTTTACAGTATCGCCATTGACCGGAACAAAAACACCGAAGCCCCACCGTCTCTTCCGGATTCTATCACCTACTTTGGGAAAACTCCACCGCCCTCTATCCGCAATTTAAAGGTAGTTGATACCCCCAACGATTCTGGTTTGAGTCTGACCGCCACCTGGGACCTGAGTCCGGTGGATAACCTGGACCATTACAACATCTATCTCTCTACCTCAGTCATAAGCTCTATTGATAGCCTGACACCGGCTCTCACTAAACAAACCTTGACCACCATTCAAATCCCCACGCTCAGGGATCATCTGGAGTACTACGTGGCTGTGACGGCGGTTGACATCTGTGGCAATGAAGACCCGGAGGTGATCGATTTCGGCCCGGTTCATTCTATTAATAATCTGGATATAAATGCCCCCTCTTCTACGGCCTCATCGCCTAAGTGTGCAGCCACCGGGGACATACCGGTCAGGATCGAGGCCTCTGATAACAGCGGGAGCGGCCTGGCTGAGGTAGCCCTCTGGTATCGCCAGGATAAGGGAGACTTCAGGAAAAGCGGCTTCTCTACCCAGAAACAGCGGGAGGTCTTCTTCTTCATCCCTTCGGGAGATGGTCTCTATGAATTCTACACCATTGCCAGAGACAAAACCGGAAATATAGAAGCTACCCCTTCAACCCCTGATTCACACACCTATTTTGGGCTAACTCCCCCACCACGCCTGCCTAATATCCGCGTAATTGATACCCCCAACGACACCGGCAGGTGGCTAACCGTATTCTGGCAAGAAAGCCCGGCCACGGATTTTGACCATTACCACATCTACATTTCCTCTACCCCTCTGGATAGCATTCGAGGGCTATCTCCTGTTATTCCGGCTATTTCCCAACGATCCACCACCACCGCTCAGATATCTACCCCCGAGGACTATTTAGATCAGTACGTGGCTGTAACCGCGGTTGATGTCTGCGGGAATGAAGTCTCTGACCCAACCTGGGCCGAGCCTGTTGCCTCTATTGACAACTCTGATATAATCTCGCCTGTCTCTCAGGTTTCCTCTCCCCAATGTGTGGAAGAAGGCCCGATAAAGCTTCAGATTCAAGCCTCCGATGAGAGGAGTGGTGTGCGCGAAATCGAGCTGTGGCTTCAAATAGATGGGCTGGGATGGCAGCAAAGTGCCCTGACGGCTAAATGCCTCTCATGCACCCTCGACTTCTTCCCTGAAAGGCCAGGGGACTATGAATTCTACACCATCGCCGTTGACCGAACGGGTAATCGGGAATATCCGCCTGATCAGCCGGACTCCCTCACCTACTTTGGTTTTACCCCTCCCCCGGCTGTGGCTCACCTCAAGGTAACCGATACCCCCAATGACACCGGAGGTTTTCTAACGGTAATCTGGGACCCTGTGCATGTAGATGATTTTGACTCCTACAACATCTATCTCTCTCCTGAGCCCTTTGAGAGCGGGGGAGCAGGGGAGCAGGGGAGGGGGGGAGCAAACTCAATCCGCAATCCTGTCCTCTCTTTGCCGGATCAATCGGTGACTATTGCCGAAATACCTACGCCGGAAGACGAGGTTGACTACTATGTGGCGGTAACAGCCGTGGATATATGCGGAAATGAAAACCCCTCTTTTGCCTCTTTCGGCCCGGTGCAGTCCAAAGACAATACGAGGGAATTATGCCCTTCTCTCTGCCATGGGGTGACTGTTTATGATGCTACCCCACTCTTCTGTTGGAGCATTGATCCGGAGGCCCAGTTTCTCCTTCAGGTGGATGACCGCAATGACTTTCTCTATCCCCTGGAATTTGAGATAAACGTGAGACTTAGTCCGACAACATTTACTTACCAGACTCCGGATACCCTGGCCCTTCGGGTTAAACCGGATGGAAGCCCGAAAAAATACTATTGGCGGGTGGGAGGAGATGCCGTCACCTGGAGTAAGGTGTGTGATTTCACCCTGTCTGCGCCGCGTCTGGTTTCACCAGCCAGCGGGGAATCCATGATCTGCGGCCGGCCGACCCTGCACTGGGAAGAAATAGAAGGCCAGGATTCTTACCTGATTGAAATAGATGACCGGCCTGATTTCCTCACTCCTCTCATCAGGGCATGGGATGAAAACAACTATTACACCCCCGGCGATTGGGCCACTGCTTCAGAAGCCGCGTCTGATTCCCTGTCTGCCGGCAAATATTACTGGCGGGTAGCCGGGTATGAACAGGGGAAGCCTTACAGCAACTGGAGCCCTGTCTGGGAGTTCACCATTGGCCGGATAGAGTTGATTTCGCCCTTAGAGGGCAGCCGGACCAACAATCCGGCCCCTACTTTCTCCTGGAAGCCGGCATCTGAACTAAGCGACGGCTATTATTTGCTCCAGATAGCTAATACCAACCATTTTGGAGACTCCGTGGTAATCGAAGAACGAATTGATGCCCCCCTCACCGCTTATACCCCAACCAGCCTCACGGCCATGAAGAATGGGACCTATTTCTGGCGGGTGAAGGGTGTGCCGGCTAAGGATGGAGAATGCCCGGTTGATTGGAGCCTGATTTACAAGGTAATTATCGACCAGCGTCTCCTGGAAGGCCCGGACGCCCCGGTCATTAGTTTCCCTCCCTGTGGAGAAAAGGTAAATACCTCCAGTCCCTCTCTCGTCTGGCATGAAGTAAGCACCCCCAGCACTATTCCGGCCCTCTACCAGATTCAGATCGATCACGATGGGAGCTTTTCCATCCCTGATTCTAATGATATTGACATTAATGTCAGCCGGCTCTCCAAAACCACTTACTTCCCTTCTCCCCTCCCTGACGGTATCTGGTTTTGGAGGGTCCGGGCGGTTGATCCCGGCAATAATGATATGGTCAGTAACTGGAGCGAGGTTTGCCGCTTTGTGGTTGATACCACTGGCCCCGGAGCGCCCAGGCTTACTTCTCCGGCTAACAATGCCTGTATCCTGGATACTACGCCGGAATTCAACTGGGCACTCATGCCCCCGGCCGGGCTGCAGGTTACTTACCGGATTGAAGTGGATACCGACGAATTCAAGCCGCCCCTGATATTAAGCAGTAAGATCATAGACTCAACTAAGTATATTTCTCCCATTGTCTTATCGTCCGATCAAACCTACTATTGGCGGGCAATAGCTATTGATGAGGCCGGAAATGAAAGCCCTTCGGTTCCCTTCAGCTTCATGGTAGACATCTTTCCGCCAACCTTCCCGGCCAACCAGGTCCTTTCCGACACCCCGGCTCCCGGGATAGCCCTCAACGACCCGACACCAACATTTATCTGGAATACCTGGCAGGATAATTCCATTTCCAGAAACCAGGTTTCTTCAAGAAACCTGGTTTCTACCGAACTAACCTATGATTTTGAGCTGGATGAACTTACCTCAGGATTTAATTCACCCATAGTTAGTGTTTCTAATTTGACCGAACCAATCTACACCACTGCCCTGCCTGACGGGGACTATGTCTGGCACGTGCGGGCCAGAGACTGTGCCGGCAATGTCAGCCCCTGGAAGACCCAGATTGTAACCATTGATACAGTGCCACCCTGTCCGGTCCAGCTTCTTTCTCCCCTGAATGGAGTCTCCATTCCTGACGCCACGCCGGTCATGGACTGGGAAGATGTAAGTGATCCCGGCCTTGACCACTATGTCATCGAGGTGTTAGATGAAGAACATCATTTTGCGGCTCATACCCCCTTTAACACCAGAACCATCTCCCTATTTCAGACTGAAGGGGCATATCTCCTGCCGGACGGTGTGATCTATCAATGGCGGGTAGGGGCAGCCGACAAGGCCGGCAACCTCTGCTGGAGTCCGGTCTGGAAATTCAAGGTAGATACTACTCTGCCGCCTGATCCCAAACCCATCAGCCCGGAACATAATGCCTGCCTTAAAACATCTACGCCTGTTTTTGATTGGGAAGATGTTAATCGAGGTGAGGAAGTAATTGGCTATATCTTTGAATTAGACAACGATCCCCAGGTGGATTTTATCGATCCGATGGTCTCTGTGCCCAACCTGAAGGAATCGACCTTTGCTCTGCCCGCGGCCTTTAAATTAGATGAAGGACACTACTACTGGCGGGTAAGAAGTATGGACGCGGCCGGCAATATCAGTCCGGGCAAGGTAATGTTCACCCTGACCATTGATCAGACCCCATCTAATATGATCGCTATCTCTTCCCCTCCTGACGGCATTCTAACTAACGACAACACCCCTACCCTGGACTGGGACGAACCGGAAGCGGATCTTTCTTATCAGGTTCAGATAGACGATGACCCTGATTTTTCTTCTCCTATTCTTGATCTAGCTGATTTCAGCGAAGGCAGTTTTTTCACTCTCAGCCCGGCTATAGGTGAGGGGACCTATTACTGGCGGGTTCGTTCCTTTGATTGCGCCAAAAATGCAAGTCAATGGAGCTTTACTTACCGCTTTACCATTGATACGACTGCCCCTGATGCCCCGGTTCTCCATGCCCCTGAAAACTATTCGATGACCAGAGATAAGACCCCGCTCTTTAAATGGTGGGAATTAGCCGACTCAGTTACCTTAGGGGCTGATTATGCCGAAACCGTATTCTATATTATTCAGATTGAGACCGATGAAAATCTGACCGACGGCTTTGATGAGGCCATTAAATTTTCTACTGACCCGCGGGATAGGCCGGAGGTTTATCAGCCCCAGCTCTTTAGACTGGACCCCTTTCCTAACTTAGTTAATTTTACGGCTTCCCTCCTGCCCGGCATTGGGTCTAAGAAAATCTTCTACTGGCGGGTATTTGCCCGGGATGTGGCCGGCAATGAGTCCACTTATTCTACCACCTGGGCCGTGATCATTGACCCGCATAATGATTCAGGTCCCAGTCTGGTGGCCCCGGATGACGGAACCTATACCAGGGATGCCGCCCCCTTCTTTGACTGGTCGGATGAAGACGAGACCACCTACCACCTTCAGGTGGATAACAACATTGACTTCCGTTCTCCGGAAATAGATGAATCAGGGCTTGTCCGTTCCAGTTTTACCTTTACCGTGCCTCTGCCTGACGGGACTTACTATTGGCGGGTTCGTACCATTGACACGGCCGGGAATATCAGTCCCTGGAGTGAAGATGTCTGGTCACTTTACATTGATACCGACATGAAAGAGAATTCGGTGCCGGTACTGGTCACGCCGGCTAACCGGGATACCATCAATTACAACCGGCCCAAATTTGACTGGGAGCCGATATCCGACCGTTCCGGAGTAGAATATACTATCCAGGTAGCCACCACGCCGGATTTTGCCTCACCCTTAATTAACCGGAGCGAGATCAAAGAAAGTATCTTTGAGGCCCCCTTTGACCTGAGTGAGGGCACTTACTACTGGCGCGTAGAGGCCTTTGATCTGGCTACCAACAAGAAGAACTGGAGTGTGCCTTTTACCTTCACCATTGATCAAGTACCACCCCTGGCCCCTACCCTCCTTTCTCCCCTGGACGAAGAGGGGGTGAATGATGCCCATCCTACCTTTACCTGGATCGAAGTGCCCGGGGCCGGCGCCTACATCCTTGAACTGGATCGAAACGATGATTTCTCCAATCCCGATGCTTACGCCGATAATCTTAGAAGTCCCTCCTATACCTTGAAGGGCCTGCCTCTTCTCATCGGCAGACTCTACTTCTGGCGGGTAAGGGCCGTAGATGAGGTCGGAAATATGAGCCCCTGGAGTGATGTCCGGTCAATACGCCGGATTCCAACTTATATTAACAGGATATTAGATGATGCCCCGCCTTATGATCCCTTAGTGATTAATAGGGATACCACCTGGAACACAGACGGAAGTCCTTATGTCATTGAGGCCACCACCATAGTAGAAGCAGGAGCTGCCCTGACCATCGAGCCAGGGGTGGAGGTTCTCTTTGCCCCCAGGGATGAAGACCAGTTGGAATTTATCGTCAAGGGAACCCTGAAGGCTGACGGGACTGAAGAAAATAATATTACCTTTACCAGTGTGCCCCATTGGGAGAGTCTGGCCGAGATTAATATTCTCCCTGCTGGTCGGGCACCATCTCGCGCTCCACAAAACCAGCCGGCCGCCGCCCCTGGGTCTTATCGGCCTTTCCGTTACAGTCCGGCGGTGGCCGGTGACTGGCAGAGACTGCGCTTTACCCCTACCAGCCGGAATTCTTCCCTGAGTTTTGTCCATGTAGAATACGGCGGACTGCTGCAGGCCGAAAAAGGCAGGTTCTACCGGGGAAGTGTGGAGATTGATTCCGCTCAAGTGAATCTCGATCATGTCACTGTGACCAACGGAGCCGGGTACGGTATCCTCTTTACCGGAACGGCCGTCCGCCAGGCCGGCTCGGCCCGCCAGGCCGGCTCGGCCCGCCAGGCCGGCTCGGCC
>JASEGY010000122.1 GCA_030019105.1 bacterium
GGTGAAAATATCTCTAAGATCAAGGCAGGCCAAAAGGTAGTTATAAGAAAAGAGTATTATTCCACAAACTCAATTCCCGGGAAGATCGAAGAAATTAGTATGATTTCTGAAAGCAGCGAATCAGGGGGAAAGGATTATTTTAAGGTAAGGGTTAGATTAGCGCGAATCTCAGAGGATGATCTGGGTGTTAGTATAAATAAAGCAGTCTATGGTGAGATAATCCTGGAAGAGAAGACCGATGTAGTTAGTCTGCCATTTGATGCCGTACGATACGAAGAGGATGGTAGTCCATATCTCTTTTTATATAAGGATGGAAGAGCAAAAAAACAAGGGATAAGTATTGGTTTAAAGAGTGAAGAATGTGTTGAGGTTATAAAGGGTCTTGATTTACAAGACAGAATAATCAGTCAGGGGATTTTAGAACTTAGCGATGGTCAAAAAGTTAGTCTGTCAGCAGAATAAAGTTTCTACTTACCGCTTGAAGAAACCTGGTTCCTATCGCCCTGGTTTTGGGATAGGCTCTAAATAGGGCTCAGTTTAAAATCATCATTTTTCGAGTAAAAATGGCTTTCCCTGTTTTAAATTCGTACCAGTAGACTCCAGAGGAGACTCCCTTTCCAGCCATGTCTTTTCCATCCCAATAAGCAGTCCTTTCTTTCTTGATATATTCTCCGGGTGGAGTTGTCCCCATATCCAGAGTCCGGATCAGCCTTCCGGATAGATCATAAATGTTAATAAGCACCGTATCTTCTTTATCTAAAGTGAAAGGAATCCAGGTTTCAAGGTTACCCGGATTGGGGTAGTTTTGAAATAATTTAGTAGAAAGGGGAATGTCGGCTGTTATCAGGCTGCTTAGCAAGGTCTTTATTCGGGTAATAGCTTCGCTTTCAGGAACGTCCCGGATAAACCGGTAGATAGTTCGATAGGCATCTAAGGGGTTAGAGTTAGGGGTCCGGCCGGGATTTAAAGTTGCCGGTCCCTGACCTTGCGACCAATCCTGATTCCAGTTAAGGCCAATCACAATAATTTCTCTCTCATCAACCACCCCGTCCCCATTGGCATCAGCGTAGGCAGCGCTTATTGGGTCCCAGGCAGAAGCAGGTTGAGCCTCCCAGTTATAAGAGGCATTGGGTCTGACCGGCCCTTCCAGAAGCCAGTAAAGACCAACGGGCAGGATATCGATTTCATTCACCTCCCCGTCATTATTCAGATCACCGGGCCAGACAAGGAGATTAGTTACCGTAGTCTGAGCCGGAAAAGAATAGCTTTCGATAAGATGACCTCCGGAATTCGTAGCTGTTATTTTATCCAGATAGAGAGTAAGGGTCTCTCCAACCGAATGGCCTGAGATGATAAATCTTAATGACATCAGGTGGCCGTATCCATCAAAACCACCGCTGAGATTTTTTCGAGACAGGCCAATCCGGATCTTCCCCTGGCTTTCATCCGGTGTCAGGATTGAAATCAAATCAGAACCCAGTATCCCCTCATTATCGGTTGAAACCAGGCTGAGGTGTTGGGTGGGGTAGAAAAGACAAAAGGATATCCCAAAAAGGTCCGCTATGGGGTGGGCTGCATCCCCCAGTTGAATATCAACTTCAAACTGACTGCCGGCCGTCTGAGCAGAAGGAAGGATCAGCCTTATGGGCACTCCTGGTGGTACCGGAGCAACTGAGACTTCAATTATGATTGTATCGCTATCTATCGTTCCTCTCCCATCGGTAACGGTCAACGTTGCCGGGTAGATGCTCTCCGACTGATAGGTATGACTGACCGTCTGTCCCTGCGCCGTTACGCTGTCTCCAAAATCCCAGGAGTAGGAATAGGTTCCATCCCCACCAGAGGCAACGCCTGTGAATTGCACCGTTAGAGGTGAAGCTCCTTCTGTAATATCAGAGAAGACAAGCGCCTGTAATTCGGTAGGGTTTTCGCTTTTAACGGGGTTTTCTACCTCGGAAAAATCCAGGATCAGCTCTCGTCCATCTTTGCGCACCTCGATGTGTGCTGAGTTAAGTTCTGATGTTACGTAGGGACTATCCATAAACTTCCAGCTCGTATAATCCGAATAAGGTGTATACGGTTTACCATTGACTGAAACAATAGTCGGGCCTGTGGTAAACTTTATCACATCACCCTTTGCACTTATGTACGTATCGCCTGAAAGGGAGGTATTGGCCTTGATGTGTGCCTTCCATGAGGCAAAAGAGCCGTAGTCGGAGGCAAGCCCCATCTCTATCACCCCACCGCGAGCTGTACCGAACGATTCACCCTCACGGAAAAATATGATCCTGTCCTCTATTACTACCTCGTCAATGGAACTTGAATACTCTACTTGAGGCGCAGAACATAAGACCACGTTTTTATACTGGGTTACAGAGTTCAGCTTAAACATATTTTTGATGAAAGCCAGATGATCAGTATCAAAAACAATGTCCCACCTGCTCATGTCAAAATAACCCTGAACTTTACCGCTGGCAAGTAAATAGTGTGGCGTGTGATAATAGTAATGGTAACAATCAGCCTCCGTCCACTCGCTGCCACCTCCGGATCCTATCGGGAGACTGCCCTTGTGATATCCCTTATACACAAAAGGGGCACGACCTTCACGATCTACGGCCAGGTCTACGACCACATCCGGAATTCTATATCCCGAAGCGGCCGAGAATACCAGGTTGGCATCATAATCCGATATTGGTTGGTGCGGCCATTGGTGGGTTTTATAGGGGCACTCCATTACCCTCACGGTTGGGTCGCCATTCCCCAACCATACTAAAGAAAACCAGTAAAGAGCATCATAGGTGTGGCCCCAATCATCATTACGCCAGTCCACACTGAAACTCCGACCGTAAGGTCCGCCACGCATCCGGTCCAAACTCTGAACAGCATAGCAAATCCACATAAAATCAAGGGTTACTTCAGCCGCTTTCTTTACCACAGGGTCTTTTGCAAAGTCGTACAAGTTGACAATAGCCCGCATAGTCGGCCCCAGGTATCCAGGCGAGTTTATCTCCGTAAAATCATACTTCACCCTCCGGTGCATAGCTTCAAGCAAATAGTAGCGGTAACCACTCGTATCCTCCCCGATGAGCTGATGGTAAAGATAGGCGTTGCTTTGTTCCTGAAACCAGTGGTTCTCACTACCGGCATGTGTCTGATTCGGAGCATTAACGTCGGCAATCTCCTTTATCACCTGGAGCATCCTGTTTTTTGCGGCCTGCATCAACTTATCTTTGTAGAGACAATATATCCGGATAAGCCACACACAGTAAAAATCCATGTCATCACCCACCTGGATGTTATTTGCCAGGTGATCGTTGACCTGATCGATGTTTGTATCTGCGGCAAGCTTAGCCAGGCAAACAGCAAGGTCTAACTCATTACTTGATATCCATATAGGAACCGAATCCGAGGATGCCCATCCTTCCATGACAGCCTTTACCCGGGAATCATAGCCGGCTTTGGATTCCTCCAGGCTCGTTAACCCGGCAGCCTGGATGTATGATGAAAAACATGTAAGTATAAGCACCAAACACACCTGAAGAATTAAAAACCGCTTCTGCATCTCTCATACCCTCCTTTTATATCGTATTCAAGAAAAAGATTTTGGGATTAACTTTAGTTGTAGGTTGTAAGTTGTAGGTTGTAGGTTGTAGGTTGTAGGCGCAACTTACAACTTACAACTTACAACTTACAACCTATTACCCCAAAAACATTATCTTACGAGCTATAGCTTACCTCTAACATAGTTCATCAAGCCACCGACCTCAATCAATCGCTGCATAAACTCCGGCCAGGGCTTGGCGGGGTACGTTTTATCGGTCGTCAGATCTTTTATGATGCCCTTTTCAAAGTCGATTTCCATCTCATCTCTCTCGCTAATCTTAGCGGCTATATCCGGACATTCTATGATAGGCAGGCCAATATTGAGGCTGTTTCGATAAAAGATGCGGGCAAAAGAAGTGGCTACTACCGCTGAAATACCAAAGGTCTTGATAGAAAGTGGGGCGTGTTCCCTGGATGAGCCGCAGCCAAAGTTTTTGCCGGCGACAATAATTCCTCCTGCTTTGGCTCTTTTCGTAAAGGCAGGGTCTATCCCCTCCATGCAATGGCCGGCCAATTCCTCAGGATCAGAGGTGTTCAAGAATCTGGCCGGAATGATGTCATCGGTATTGACATCATCCCCGAATTTATAAATCTGGCCCCTAATCGTCATTCTGACTCCTTCCTTCCTTCGTTAGCCGGGAAAATAATAGTAATATCCTCCCGGTTCAGGCCCAGGAAACCAACCTTATAAAGGAGAGTATTCTGGGGAATGGTATAAAGAGTTGCATCAGTCACAGGGATAAAATTCTTGGAGACATTTAAAAAGTCGGAAAATCTATCTCCGGATCTAATGTGGACTGTCCCTTCAAGACGGTAATGCTCTGTAAAAATTACCGCATCAATCTTATCATAGTCAAACTTTTTCATAAAAAATACCTCCCATTTTTCATTTCGGATTTCGGATTGCAGATTGCAGATTTTTTGGTCTTGATCATCGTTTGGTACTCATCCACTACTACTTTGATTATGAAAATCTAATGCACACGGATAACACGGATACCACGGATTACCACGGATTACCACGGATAAAATCAGTATAAATCCGTTAAATCCGTGTCATCCGTGTGCTATTAAAAGAGGAGTAACTATTTCCACTGATCAGGTATTTTTTCTAAATCAAAGTACTAACGGGTGAGCACCCATCGTTTCGGCCACTCATAAACTTGGTAGCCATGTAGGGTAGGTGGAGCGCAACGAAACCCACCAAGCCAAGCCCCTTTGGGGTCGAAGAAAACCGCGCCGGCAATTTTTCCACTAATCTGCACTGAGCCATTATTCATTCCGCATTCCGCAATCCGCAATCTCTTCCGGTCCGGCGATTCGGCCGAGGATGGCTGAGGCCGCCGTAACCGCTGGATTAGCCAGGTAGATTTCACTCCTGGGGTGGCCCATTCGACCGGCGAAATTTCGATTAGTAGTAGCTATCGCCCGCTCACCTTCAGCTAAGACCCCCATGTATCCTCCCAGACAGGGGCCGCAGGTTGGCGTACTGACTGCCGCCTCAGCAGACAAGAAGATATCTATTAACCCTTCCTTCATGGCCTGCTGATAAATATGCTGGGTAGCCGGGATAATAATCAAGCGGACTTCAGGATGAGCCTTGTGTCCCTTAAATATCTGCGCCGCTTCTCTCAAGTCTTCGATCCTACCGTTGGTACAAGAACCGATCACGGCCTGATCAATCTCAATATGCCCTACCTCACTTATCGGTTTCGTATTAGAGGGGAGATGGGGAAAGGCCACCTGGGGCTCTATGGCCGCTGCATTAAATTCATAGACCTTCGAATAAACAGCATCCGGATCGCGGTGATAAATCTTCCACTTCCTTTTAGCCCGGTCCCGAATATAATTCAGGGTTGTCTCATCCGGCTCAATAATTCCGGCCTTGCCTCCGGCTTCAATAGCCATATTAGACATAGTCAACCGGCCGGCCATAGAGAGATTTGATATGGCCTCACCCGTAAATTCCATGGCCTGGTAGAGCGCCCCATCAACCCCGATCTGACCAATGGTGTAAAGGATGAGGTCTTTACCGCCCACCCATTTACCAGGCTGACCGTGGTAAACAAACCGGATGGATTCAGGGACCTTAAACCATATCTGACCGGTAGCCATAGCTGCGGCCAGATCAGTGCTTCCCGCCCCGGTAGCAAAGGCCCCCAGGGCGCCATAAGTGCAAGTATGAGAGTCCGCTCCAATAATTACATCACCCGGCAAAACCAGCCCTTGCTCCGGCAAGAGGGCGTGCTCAATGCCCATCCGGCCGACTTCAAAGTAATATTTTAAATTTTGCTCCTTAGCAAACTCCCGCAGGATCTTACACTGCCCGGCTGATTTAATATCCTTGTTTGGGACGAAGTGGTCCGGGACAAGAATAACCCTCTCCGGATCAAAGACACGCTTAGCCCCGACTCTTTCAAATTCAGCAATGGCTAAAGGAGCGGTAATGTCGTTACCCAGGGCAATATCAACCGGACATTCGATTAGCTCACCCGGACTCACTTCCCGGCCCACGTGCGCGCCCAATATCTTTTCTGTAATTGTTTTTCCCACCGGAATCTCCTCTCTTGGTTTAAGAACTCCTAAGATAGAGGCCTTATTTCAATGCCTTCTCAATTTCCCCGATAACAAAAAACACATCGGGGACTCTCATAACTTCTTGTATTGAATCGTCTTCACTGTGAACATGATGTGGCGCATTAGGCAAATTGGGATAGTGCGGGGCATTATCCCATTGCCTCTTCAGTTTCCCGTGTGCATCTTGCCAGTGAAAGCTGTATTTCAACAAACGGATACAACTGCCCGACTCGGCCACATACTCAAATAATTCAGCGTTGCCTCCATCGCTTAGTACCATTTTGATGCGCAATTTGCCATCCGCAACGCCAATTTCTCGCCTCAATATTTGGTAAGAAACGATGACGGGACTTTGGATAAGCCGAGCTTCAGCGGTGTCAAAATATTGACTGATGATTGGATTCATGAGCCAGGTGACCTCTCCAACAGTGTTATCCGTCTTTCAGCGTTTGCCAACATTTCCACAGTAGCCGCCCACTCAATAAAGTCCATCGCATCGCCTATTTCGCCGTTCTTATAACGTGTATAAAAATCTGCTGACTTCAAAATATAGTGTTCCTCAAACTCTGCAATCTGATCTAACAATCGTGCCTTGAGTTCACGGATATGTTCGATCTCACGTGCCAGCAATTTATCAATGGTCATATCCAGCACAGGGTCAACCGCCGAACTATCAACAGCAACATATTGTTCCAGCCGTCTGACTTTGTCAAGAGTCGTCATCATTAGTCTTCCTTCCCCTTCCTTTCTCTCATCTTATAGACCAACCGGTTGACCGCGGCCAGATATGCCTTGGCACTGGCCTCAATCACATCGGTACTGGCCCCCCGGCCGATGATTATCTCTCCTTTATGCTTAATTTTCACCATCGCCTCGCCCAGGGCGTCTTTTTTCTCAGTGACTGCCCTGACAGAAAAATCCATAAGTTCGCAGGGCAGACCGGTAATCTTGTCTATGGCCAGATAAATGGCATCCACCGGGCCATTACCCCAGACCTTTTCTTCAAAGACCTTATCCCCGCGCCTGAGTTTAACCGTGGCTTCGGGGATGATCTGCCTGCTGCCGCTTACCGTATAAACATCCTCCAGGGAAAATGTCTCCGGAATGCTAAAGACCTCATCTTCCACCAGGGCAATGAGGTCTTCATCAAAGACCTCTTTTTTCTTGTCAGCCAGTTCCTTGAATCGAACAAAGGCTCCATTGAGCTCTTCCTTTGAAAGCTGATACCCCAGTTCGCCAAGCCGTTGCCCCAGGGCATGCCGGCCGGAAAGTTTTCCCAGAACAAGCCGGCTTTTGGAAAGACCGATCGTCTCAGGACGCATAATCTCGTAGGTGCTGCGCTCCTTGAGTACCCCATCCTGGTGAATCCCGGATTCATGGGCAAAGGCATTCGCTCCCACAATCGCCTTATTGGGCTGCACCGGTATTCCGGTCAGAGAAGAGACCATCCGTGAGATGGAATAGATTTCATCCAACTTGATCCCTGTCTCGGCCTTGAAATTGTCCGGCCTGGTAGCCAGGCTCATCACTACTTCCTCCAGAGAGGTATTTCCTGCCCGCTCACCCAGGCCGTTGACGGCACATTCTATCTGTCTTGCTCCAGCCAGGACAGCGCTTAAAGAATTCGCCGTGGCCATACCAAGATCATTGTGACAGTGAACACTGATGACTGCTTGGTCAATGTTTTTCACATTCTTTTTAATTCCCCTGATTAAATCGGCGAACTCAGCCGGGGTAGTATATCCTACCGTATCGGGGATATTGACGGTAGTGGCCCCGGCTTCAATTGCTATCTCCAGGACTTTGTAGAGATATTCGTGGTCAGACCGGGTGGCATCCATAGGAGAATATTCGACATCTTCGACATATCCCTTAGCCCGGGCGACCATTTCAGCCACTATCGCCAGAACTTCTTCCCTGGTCTTTCGAAATTGGTGTTTAAGATGGATATCAGAGGTGGAAATGAAGGTGTGGATTCGAGGCCGTTCAGCTATTTTAATAGCCTCGGCTGCCCGGTCGATATCTTCCGCCCTGGCCCTGGCTAAACCGCAGATAATGGGGCCTTTTACTTCCCGGGCAATTAATTTTACCGCTTCAAAGTCGCCCGGGGAAGAAATGGGAAACCCGGCTTCGATGATGTCTACCCCCAGCCTGGATAGCTGTTTGGCAATAATTAACTTCTCCTCGGTACTCAGGTTTGCCCCTGGTGTTTGTTCCCCATCTCTAAGCGTAGTATCAAAGATATATATGCGTTCCATTTTAACCCCTTTCTCATCACTTATTGTAAGCGTAAAGGGCATAATACTACAGCCCAGGGCAACGCCCCACTGCCATTAAGTTAAGGGTAACTCTTTATGCTAAGGCGATATAGGGAGTATGTAATTCGTCCCGCAGTCACCTGTGAAGGGAATTTACCCTTTAGGGTTTCATTTGCAGCACAATACCAGGAGAATGAAAGGCTAAAGCCTAAACTCCTACCTTGCCAACCTATTGTGTTTCAAAAGCTTCGGCTTAACTTAATGGCAGTGGGGCAACGCCCTGGGTTAGGATCATATAAAACCAAGTAGCCCTGTAAGGGCGAGACAAGGT
>JASEGY010000123.1 GCA_030019105.1 bacterium
ATTCTCCGACACGCGGATTTTGCGGAATCAACTGCTTACATCTTTACTATTACCGGAGCAAAAGACCTGGCCGGTATCAATTTGGACTCCTTACCTGCCCGGATTGTCTTTACCACCCGGAGAGAGCCTCCGACTATCCTGTCCACTCTTCCGGCAGCCGGGTCTGATCCTGTCCCTCAGAGCCAACCGGTGATCATTATCTTTTCCGAACCGATGGATACCTCATCGGTTATCTTGACCACAAGTCCGGATATCGGAAATTATACCGTAACCTGGAATCAGGAGGGGACTGAGGTTACTTACAGCCATTCCGGATTTGCTGAAAAAACGGTTTACATGTTAGAAGTGGCCGGTCAAGATCCGGCCGGTAATGATCTTGTTCCGGGCCAGGCCCCTAATCCATGGTCATTTAAGACCGGCGGCGCCAACCCGGCTATTATTGCTGTTACCCCCTTGCCCGGCTTCAACCGGGTGACTCTGGACCAACCTGTCTTCGTGGTCTTTTCTGAGCCAATGGATACCCCTTCTGTAATTCTGCAAGTCACCCCTGACCCGGGCGGCTGGGAGGCTGAATGGAATGAAAGCGGAAACGCGGTTACTTATGCCCATAACCCCTTTATCTCGGGCACAGCTTACATGACTTATATTGAAGGACATGACCTGGCCGGGCTGGGGTTGGTTCCCGGAGAAACACCTAACCCGTGGGCCTTCATGACTGAGGATACTCCCCCGGTGGTGACGGCTGTGACTCCTCCTCCCGGTTCTATTGATGTGCCTTTAGACCAGACTGTTGTAGTTACCTTCTCTGAACAGATAGCCACCGGGACACTCACTTTTGGTATCCTGCCTGACCCCGGTAACTGGACGGTGACCTGGAATGACGGAATCAATACTGAGGCTGCTCTCTCACATAGTCCTTTTCAGGAAGGGACTACCTATTATTTTGAGGTCACGGGGGGAATGGATCCGGGCGGAAATATCTTGACCAATATACCCTACCCGGTGACCTTTACTACCCTGACCCTCGAAAAACCCCCTGTGGTAGTTTCAACCGTTCCGGATACCGGGACAGTAGATGTGGCCTTCGATCAACCCATTATTATTACCTTCAGCCGGCCGATGAATAAAAGCAGCCTCCGGACTACCTCCACCCCTGATCCTGGCGGCTGGACAGCAGCCTGGAACGAATATGATACCCGGGCCACTTTTTCCCATGCCGGCTTTGCTGAGTCAACTGCCTATACCTTCAGGATCACGCAGGCAACAAGTCAGAATGGCCTTGATCTGGACCCGCGGCCTTATCCGATTAACTTTACTACACTTGGTGAGCCACCTGTCGTGGTTTCAACTACTCCGGAAGCCGGGGCAGCAGATCTAACTGCCGGTCAACCCGTTATTATTATCTTCAGTAAGCCGATGAATAAAGCCAGCGTCAAGATTGCCTCCACCCCTGATCCTGGCGGCTGGACAGTGGCATGGAATGACGCTGATACTCAGGCCGCTTTCTCTCATGCTGATTTTGCCGGGTGCACGGCCTACACCTTCAGGATCACGCAGGCAAAGGGGCAAAATGATCTTGATCTTGCCTCCTTGCCTTTCTCCCTTACCTTTACAACTCAATGCGACACTGTCCCCCCGCTTGTTACCGGTATCACCCCGAAACCGGGCGCGGCTGGAGTCAGTACTACTCAGCCGGTCATTATCACCTTCTCGGAAGAGATAAAGACGGTATCTTTTTCCTACGTGGATACTTTACCCGGGGGGTGGACCGTAAACTGGAATGAGACCAAAACCCAGGTTATCTTGAACCATACTCCGTTCAATGAATCCACGACTTACGGCTTTAAGATCACCGGCGGAACAGACCTGGCCGGGAACTCCCTGCCTAATCTGCCCTACTCCTGGAGCTTCAGAACAGTAGAACCTGTAATCCCACCGGTTCCACCAGTTATCACCGCCCTTATTCCAGGGCCTGATGCTGCTCAAGTTGCCCTGGATCAACCGGTTGTGGTCACCTTCAGTAAGCCGATGAATACCACCAGCTTCGTCTTTAGCGACACCCTGCCGGGCGGCTGGTGGACAAGCTGGAACCAGGCCGGCACCCAGGTTACGATTTATCACAATACCTTCGAATATTCAACCACCTATAGTTTTAAGATCACCGGCGGGACAGACCCGGCCGGGAACTCCCTGCCTAATCTGCCCTACCCCTGGAGCTTCAGAACAGTAGACCCTGTAATTCCACCGGTTCCACCAGTTATTACCGCTCTTATTCCAGGGCCTGAGGCTGCTCAAGTCGCCCTGGATCAACCGGTTGTTGTCACCTTTAGTAAGCCGATGAATACCACCAGCTTCGTCTTTAGCGACACCCTGCCGGGCGGCTGGTGGACAAGCTGGAACCAGGCCGGCACCCAGGTTACGATTTATCACAATACCTTCGAACATTCAACCACCTATAGTTTTAAGATCACCGGCGGGACAGACCTGGAGGGGAACTCACTGTCCGGTCTGCCCTATTTATGGAAATTCAGCACCCTGGAAGCACCAACGGTTGTCTCAACTAACCCGGAGACCGGGACAGGTAATGTGGCCTTGCAGCAACCTGTTATTATCACCTTCAGCCAGCCGATGAATCCAACCGGCCTTCAGTTTGACGTTACACCTGATCCTGGTCCCGGCAACTGGACAGTAGCCTGGAATGAATCCGCGAGCCAGGCCATGTTCTCCCATGCCGGCTTTGCCGCGTCCACAGCCTACACCTTCCGGATCACGCAGGCCAGGGGACAGAATAATCTTGATCTGGACACCTTGCCTTACCCCTTTACCTTTACGACTCAATGTGAGACTGCCCCACCGCTTATTACCGGTATCACCCCGAAACCGGGCGCTACTGGAGTCAGTCCTGCTCAGCCGGTTATTATCACCTTCTCTGAGGAAATGGACACCGACTCTTTCTTCTACGAGTGCACCTTGCCCGGCGGAGGGATTTTCCCCGGAGGATGGACCGAGAGCTGGAATGAGACCGAAACCCAGGTTGTCTTAGACCACCACATCCCATTCGAGCAGTCCACAACTTACGGCTTTAAGATCACCGGCGGAACAGACCTGTGCGGGAATCCCCTGCCTAATCTGCCTTACTCCTGGACATTTACCACTGTAGTTGAGCCGCCGGTTATCACCGAAGTCGGCCCGAAAGACGGCGCTACCGGAGTTGGCCTGACACAGCCCGTGGTTGTTACCTTCTCTAAGCCCATGAATACAGACTCGATTACTTACTCTGATACTTTGCCTGGAGGCTGGACTGTAAATTGGAATGAAGCCAAAACGCAGGCTGCCTTCTCGCACTCAAATGTCTTCCGTCAATTAACCACCTACGGATTCGAGATCACCGGCGGCACAGACCCGGCCGGAAATAAAATCATCAATCTGCCTTATACCTGGAGCTTTACCACTCTTGACATATCTCCAACCATCGTCGCAGTTAGCCCAAAGCCAAATGCGGTCAGGGTGCCTTTGGAAGAGCCTGTCATTGTTGTCTTCTCTGAGCCGATGAATACCGGCTCGGTTGACTATACTGACACCCTGCCCTACAGTTGGACCGTAAGCTGGAACGAGGCTGAAACACAAGCTACCTTCTCTCACTCCAATCCCTTTGAGGAAATGACCGTCTATGGATTCGAGATTACCGGAGGAGAGGATCAGACCGGGAGTGATTTGCCTGGCGTGCCTTATTCCTGGGATTTTATCTCGACAGGCATCAACCCTTTTATCACGGCTGTCAGCCCGGAACCTGACGCCGTGGGAGTTGCCCTGGATCAACCGGTTGTAGTCACTTTTT
Organism: bacterium; assembly: GCA_030019105.1. Lineage (GTDB taxonomy): Bacteria > UBA9089 > JASEGY01 > JASEGY01 > JASEGY01 > JASEGY01. The sequence continues at coordinate 3,839 of JASEGY010000123.1, forward strand.
CTCAACGCATGAATCCTGACAGCTTAAAATGGACTGAATGGACTGAGTGGACTGTGGAGTGGAACGAAGCCGAAACCGAGGTCACCTTTTATCACTCGAATCTCTTTGCTGAATCGACCAGGTACAGTTTTGAGATCACTGGCGGAGAAGACAGCTTTGGCCTTAAGATAGTTAATATCCCTTATCTCTGGAGCTTTACTACCGTGGGGATCCCGCCGCAGATCACTGAGGTTACTCCTGACTCTGGCGCGGTTAAGGTTAAGTTGGACCAACCCATTGTAGTCACCTTTTCTGAGCGGATGAATACCGATAGTGTAGTAACTTATGCTGACACCTTACCCGAAGGCTGGAGCGTAAGCTGGAACGAGGCCGGAACAGAGGCCACCTTCTTCCACTCTAATCCCTTCGAGGAATCAACTGCATACAGTTTCGAGATCACCGGGGGGACAGATACCGCTGGGAACACGTTACTCGATTTACCCTTCACCTGGAGCTTTACGACGGTAGTCCTCCCTGTTATTACTGGAGTTACCCCAGGGCATGATACCACCGGGGTCAGCCTCACACAGCCTGTTATTGTTACCTTCAGCCGGCCGATGGATACCGGCAGCTTTGCCTTTGCCGACACCCTGCCGGGCGGCTGGGAAACAAGCTGGAATGAAGCGGACACCCAGGTCACGATCTTCCACAATTCCTTCCAGGATGCCACTATCTACGGGTTTGAGATCACCGGAGGCCAGGATAAGGCCGGGAATGAGCTGACCGGTCTGCCTTACGTTTGGAGCTTTACCACTGTAATTCCCCCTGTTATCACTGGAATTAGCCCGGAGCGTGACGCTACCGGAGTTGGCCTGGATCAACCGGTCATTGTTACCTTCAGCAAGCCGATGGATACCAACAGCTTCAGCTTTAGCGACACCCTGCTGGGTGACTGGTGGCCAAGCTGGAATGAGGCCGACACCCAGGCCACCATCTACCACTACCCCTTCAAGGATGCCACTACCTACTGTGTTGAAATCACCGCCGGCACAGATAAGGACGGAAACTCCCTGCCTAATCTGCCCTACGACTGGTGCTTTACCACCGTTGGGCTTCCGGTTATCACCAGCGTCAGTCCGAATCATGGTGACACTGAGGTTGGCCTGGATCAACCGGTCATTGTTACCTTCAGCAACCCGATGAATACCGACAGCTTTGCTTTTGCCGACACCCTGCCGGGCGGTTGGTGGCCAGGCTGGAATGAAGCGGACACCCAGGTCACCATCTACCACAATTCCTTCCAGGATTCCACGACCTACGCTTTTGAAATCACCGGCGGCCAGGATAAGGCCGGAAATGAGCTAACCGGTTTGCCTTACACCTGGAGCTTCACGACGGTAGCTATTGAGCCCCCTCCAGTTATCACTGGAGTTAGCCCGGAGCGTAATGCTGCCGGGGTTGGCCTTACTCAACCGGTCATTATTACTTTCAGCAAGCCGATGGATACCGGCAGCTTTGACTTTGCCGACACCCTGCCGGGCGGTTGGGGGACACCAATTTGGAACCAGACTAACACCCAGGCCACCATCTACCACAATTCCTTCCAGGATTCCACGACCTACGCTTTTGAAATCACCGGCGGCCGGGATAAGGCCGGAAATGAGCTGACCGGTCTGCCTTACGCCTGGAGCTTTACCACTAAAGCCCTGTCAGCGCCAACCGCCGCCATTGTTGTCGAACCGCCGGCTGTTACCACTACGAGAATTATTCAAATAAGCCTGACTGCCTCGGAAAACCTGATCAGCATCCCTGCTTTGACTTACACCCCGGCGGGTGGAGATACAGTAGAAATCCCCCTGACCGGTTCAGGATCAAATTGGGCAGGAAGCGCTTATATCGAATCTTATACCCCTTCAGGGGAAGCAGTTTTTGCTTTCTCAGGAACAGGTCAAAGCGGGGTTGAGGGACATACCATCACTTCAGGGGAGACCTTTGAGATAGACCTGACCATATCTTCCAGCCAGGGGGGTAAGGTGACTAATTCTGACAGCTCCTCGGTAACGGTTCTTCCTGGCGCCTTTAGCGAGGATGTAGATATTACCATTACTCAAACCGATCCTCATTTGATCAATGAAGCCAATCAAAATATCGATCCTGGATTTTCAATCCCTGAGGGGTATGATCTGGCCCGAACATTTACCGTGGTAGAAGAGGCTACGGGGGATACTGTTACCCAATCAAATCTGCCCCTTACCATCACCCTGGCTTATTCGGATAATGATGGAGACGGCTACTTAGACGGGACAGATATTCGGGAAGAAGACCTGCGACTTTTCAGGCTTAATGAAGCAGAACAGAGATGGGAGGAGCTTACGGAGGCCATACCAAATGCGTCAGATAATGAACTGTCTGTGGAAACCGATGAACCCGGCATCTACACTATCCTGGCTAAGGAGGTAGACGAGATTCCGCCTGCTATTACGGCTGTCAGTCCTGAGGATAGCGCTACGCAGGTGGCCTTGAATCAATCGGTTATTGTCGCTTTTTCAGAACGGATGGACACCGGCGGCAGCCTGATCTGTAATATTAAGCCAACTGCCGGCGGCCTGACCGTAACCTGGAACAAAGCCGAAACCGAGGCCACCGTTGCTCATGATCCCTTCACTAACTCTACTACTTACCAATTCTCCGTTACTGGAGGCAGAGACCTGGCCGGTAATGATCTGGCGGCTGCAAAGAGCTGGTCATTTACAACCGTTGGGATAACAGGCGTCCAGGTTCATCCATATCCTAACCCCTGTAAAGCCAATGAGGTGCGGATAACCAACCTGCCGGTCGATTCTCATCCGAAGGTATATATCTTTGATGCCGCCGGAGAACTGGTCCGTACCTTAGATGAGAATAGCCAGGAGATAGTCGAGCGGTCGGATCTGGGCGTAAAAGAGGCTGTCTGGGATATTACCAACGATAACGGAACTAAAGCCTCTTACGGGATATATATCTACCTGGTGGAGTCAGATAAAGGCTCCTGGCGCGGGAAGATCGCGGTGATTAGATAGAAGGAAGTTTCTAATGATGATTAAGAAATTAGCATTGGCAATAATAGGGCTGCTTTATTTATCCTCTACTGCTTTAGCCGGCACGGATAAGTCGGCCGGAACCACGGCCTCGGCCTTCCTTAATCTGGAGCAGGGAGGAAGGGCCTCCGGTATGGGCGGGGCATTTGTGTCCCTGGCTGATGATTCCACCGCCCCTTACTGGAACCCGGCCGGGGTCAATCAAATCAGGGGAAAGAGTTTAGGCGTGGCCCATACCCTCTGGCTGGAAGATATATCGGCCACCTATCTGGGCTATGTGCAGTCACTGGGGGATAAGGCCGGTTTTGGACTTGGCCTTATCGGGTTTTCTTCAGGAGATATGGAAAGATGGACCGGTTACGGGTCTTCAGATGGGACATTTGGGGCCTTTGGGGGAAGTATTATTCTCTCTTATGCCCGTGAAATGCTTTCCGGGCTTTCCCTTGGAACAGGAGTAAAGCTGATCCGTGAGGGAATAGATGATGAAAGTGAAAATCACTTTGTCCTGGATGCAGGGGGAAGATACAATTTACCCGGTCGCAACCTCAGGGTTGGAGTGGTTATTCAGAATCTTGGGCCAAAGGCGAGCCTGGCAGAGGAAGATTTTTGTTTGCCCTTCACCGTAAGGTTGGGAGCTTCCTCCGGATTATTGGCCCAGCGGCTTATTTTAGCGGCGGATATCCATAAGATAAAAGGCCAGCGGGCCGGCTTTAACTTCGGCCTGGAATATTGGGCCATCCCCGGCCTGGCTTTAAGGGCCGGATATAATCTTAAGGGAGAAAGCACCGAAGTTGAATCCCTCTCCGGATTTTCTCTTGGCTTAGGATTTAGAATAAAGAATTACCAGTTAGACTATGCCTATTCTGCGGGAGACAGATTGGATGGTGTGCATAAGTTCTCCTTTGGCCTTGATCTGAAGCCGTCCAGGCCATCCTTTAAATTCAGAAAAGCTAAACCTGAGAAATCAGGACGCGAGAAACCGGCCGGGATAGAAAGAAAACCGGTGGCTAAAGAAATAGAAGACGAGCATATTGAACCCAGGCCCGCCCGCCAAGCCGGCTCGGCCCCGGAGAAGTTGATCCCGGAAGAGAAGCGAAAGGTAAAACCGGAATCTTCTATCAAAGAAGATCAGGCAGTAGGATACGAGCATATTGAACCAAATCGTGCCGGGGAAAAACTGATTTCGGAAGAGAAGCAGAAAGCAAAGCCAAAATCTTCTATCAAAGAAGATCGGGCAGTAGGATACGAGTATATTGAACCGAAGCGTAAAGGGGAGAAACTAATTCCGGAAGACAGACAGAAATCAAAGCCGGAATCCTTCTTAATAGAGCTTACTCCGGAAGAAGAGGGAACCCTGGAAAAACTTTACAGGGAAAAAGAAAAACAAGGAGCAAAAAAAGAAGAGTCCTTGATTGAGAAAGAGGACTTGCTGCAATTGACCCCTGAAGAGGAGAAGGAACTAAGGAAAAGATTTTATGGGCAATAAATCTGCCACATTAACTTGCCTTTGCTAAAGGTTCTTGATAATACCAACCTGGTAACTTATGTTCGACAATCAGATTATGGACGGTTTGCGGATGTTTAACTGACATAACTTGTTACAGACAGCCTTTATAATTTTTCGACCTGTGCAAACAGAAATTCACCAGGGAGGAATAGGGGACGTTGGTGCCAAAAGTGCTTAGCGGGTTAAGTGTATTTACTTTCAAGCACTTTCGGCACCACCGTCCCCTTTCCAACATCATTCCTCTTCTTCAGCTTTTTCTACCTCATTTATTGCAAGACCTGTAATTTTGGCAATATCCTCAGACATCATAACAAATGCCCTTTTTTCTCAAAATAAATTGTGCACCTAATTTTG